>DASQTE010000354.1:0-19887 GCA_035642035.1 Blastococcus sp. | reverse complement strand
GCCTCCATCGCGGCGCTCTTCCTCACCACCGAGGCCGTCATCGCCGACAAGCCGGAGAAGAACGCTCCGGCCATGCCCGGCGGCGACGGCGGCATGGGCGGCATGGACTTCTAGTCCAGCTTCCTCGCAACACCAGCACTGCCCGGCAGGGGCGGTCCGCTTCGGCGGGCCGCCCCTGTCGGCGTTCCGGCGTCGCCGCCGCCAGGCCCTACTTCGGGGAAGTCGGCCCCTGGAGCGCCGCCCGGACACCTCCTTCGGGGAAGTAGGGCTAGGCCCGCGCTCAGCTCACTCCGGGGCGAAGACGCAGAACTCGTTGCCCTCCGGGTCGGCGAGGACGTCCCACTCGATCTCCTCGTCCCGCGGCCGCACCATCATGGCGCCGGCCGACAGCAGCGGCCAGGTCTCGCCGACGACGTCGAAGTGCATCCGGTTCTTCACGATCTTCGGCTCGGGGACCGGCACGATCCACATCAGCGGACCTTCACCGGACGGGTCGACGATCGGCACCGGCCAGTCGTGCCGGCGCGGCTCGTCGTCCTCCGGCGTCTCCGCGTCCTCGAGGTCGTCGCGCCGGACGTAGCCGAGCGCCGCGCACCACCAGTCGGCGAGCGACTGGTGGTCGCGGGCATCGAGGCAGAGGTCCTTGAAGCGTGCCGGTGCGTCAGCCATGCCGTGACCTCAGCACGCAGGCCGAGGGCCCGCCACCGGCTGGTGACGGGCCCTCGGGTCCTTCTGTGCGATCCGCGGGGCGCCTTCACCCCGCCGCGTCGGCCGTGGTCAGCGGCGGGCGATCGCGACCCCGGTCAGGTTGGCACCCGAGGTCGAGGTGACCGTCAGCGTCGCGCCGGCAGGGAGCACCGGACCGTTGCGGCGGTTGAGCGTCCAGGAGCCGTCAGCCGCGACCGGGATGTTGGCCTGGACCAGGGTGCCGGTGCTGAGGCTCACCGTGACCGTGTTGGCGGTCCCGTCCTGGGCCGTGCCGGTGGCGCGGTACTCGGTCCTGTCCGCGCGGTACTCGGCCCGGCCGACGGTGACCACGTCGTTCGGCGTTACCGTGTTGTCGACCGTTGACGGAACGGTGGCCGTGGTCGTCGCGGCGCCGCTCTTGGCGACGACACTGACCGTGTACTGGACGCCGTTCCGGAGGCCGGTCAGCGTCCCGGTCGTGCCCGTGACGGGGGCCGTGACCGCGGCCTGGCCGTCGGCCGGGGTGGCCACCAGGTCGTAGCCGGTCACCGGGCTGCCCGCGTTGCCGGGCTGCGCGGCGGTCCACTCCGCGGTGATGCTCTCGTGGCCGGTCAGGACGCGGGTGAGGTTGAACGCCGCGGGCTGTGCCGCAGCTCCGCTCGTCACGGTCGTCGTCGCTGCCGGGCCCGAGCCCACGGAGTTGGCCGGGGTCACCGTCACCGTGTACTCGGTGCCGGCGGTCAGCCCGGTCAGGGAGGCCGTGGTGGCCGGTGCCTGGACGGTCACCGGAGCCGGGGTGGCGGCGCCGGCCGCGGCCGAGGTCGCGGACACCGTGTAGCTCGAGGCACCCTCGACGGCCGCCCAGCTCACGTCGACACCACCGTCGGCGGTTGCCGTGGCGCTCACCCCGGTCGGGGCGGTCGCCGGGGGCGCTTCCGCGCCGTCCGGCGGCGGCGTCTCGCCGCCAGTGCCGCCGTTACCGCCGGCCACGCCCGGGTCCACGGCCGTGGCGACCGTCACCGGAGCGCTCCACTGCCCGTTGTAGACCTCGACCGTGACGTCGTACGGGGTGCCGCCCTTGAGCTCCTTGATGGTTCCGGTGGGAGCCCCGCTCCGCACCGCGGCCTCCTGGCCGAGGCCGGTGTCCACGGCGGCGATGCGGTACCCCGAGATCGCGTTGCTGTCGGCCGGCTGCGCCGGCGGGGTCACGTTGACCACGATCGAGCCGTCACCGGCGGCGGTCCACGTGGCGGTCAGGCCGTTGACGTCCGGGGCCTGGGCGCCGGGGCCGGCCGGGCAGCCACCGAAGCCTGGACCGTCGATCTCCTCGAACTCGTACTGGGTGGCACCCAGGGCGAGGTCGCCGGCACCGTCGGCCATCCAGCTGAGGGCGACGTGGTCACCCTCCGCGACCAGCTTCTGGTCCTCGGCCGACTGGAGGCCGAAGATCGCCTCGAACGTGCCACCCTCCATCGTGCCTTCGGCGGTGTGGCCGGGGCCGCCGTTCGGGTGCGCCGGGTCATTGCCGGGCGTCCAGCCGATGGCCCGCTCGCCGATGACGCTGGGAGCCTCTCGCATGGCCGGGTTGACGACCTCGACCACGAAGCGGGAGGGGTCAACATCCGCGCCGTAGGTGCCCTTGACGGTCACAGTGCCCTCGACGTCGCCCGGGATCTCCGGGGTCGCGGTCACGGGGGAGGAGATGACCTCGGTGATGACCGCCGAGCCGACGACCGCGCCGTCGGTGTAGGTGGCCTCGCTGAACGAGACGTCCACCGTGTCGCCGGCGGAGATGTTCGGCGTGACGCCGATCCAGCACTCGCCGCCGGGGTGGTTGAACTCCAGGAACCCGGTCTCGTCGATGGTGCCCTGGCCGATGCCGATCTGCTCGCCACCGCGCGTCACGGTCACCGTCGCCTTCTGACCCGCTTCGGCGGCATAACCCTCGAGAGCCACCATGTCGCGCTTGGCGAAGATCTCGATGTTGCCGGGGCCCGCCGGCGGGGTGCCGGCCTGCGCCATCGTGGCGAACGTGATGACTCCGCCGGCTGCCGTGGCGGCCGCGAGGCCGGCGGCCGCGAGACGCCGCCGCTTGTCGTGCTGTGTCGATCGCGACGCGGAGGGAGCCGCAGCTCCAGTCCCCCGCTGGCGACCGGTGTGACTCGGTCGTGTCCTGGTCATGATCTCTCCGCAGTCGAACCGCTGGTCACCTCGCTCGGGTGAGGAGGCCACAGCAACGGTCGGTCACACGGGCGACGGCGGGCAGCCGTACGCAGGGGGGCGATCCTCACCCCAATGCGGGGGGACGCGACGGTGGCCCGGCGAGCAGTGCCACTGCTCGCAACATTGTGACCAGCGACGACGTCCGATCGTGTCCGCTTGTAATTGACTCATCACAGCGCTGCGGGGGTGGAGGGTCACGTGGTCGGACGAACACCGAGCGTGATGAAACGCAAAGCCGAGCCCTCTTCGCGTCGCGCCGGAAAGTGCGGGTAGGCATCGCCGGTGGCCGCGATCATCGGGACGTCGGGTTGGCAGTACCGGGACTGGCGCGGCCTCTTCTACCCGCCGAAGCTGCCCCAGCGGCTGTGGCTGGAGCACTACGCCGAGTTCTTCGCGACCGTCGAGAGCAACAACGCCTTCTACCGGCTCCCCGAGCGCGAGACCTTCGTGAAGTGGCGCGAGCGCACGCCGTCGGACTTCCGCTGGGCGGTCAAGGCCAGCCGGTTCCTCACGCACATCAAGCGCCTGCGCGAGCCGGAGGAGCCGGTCGGGCGGTTGATGGAACGGGCCGCGGGGCTGGAGCGCCGCCTCGACACGATCCTGCTGCAGCTCCCGCCGACCCTGAAGGCCGACGCGGACCTCCTCCGCGACTGCCTCGCCCGGTTTCCCGGCGGCACTCGCGTGGCGGTCGAGCCGCGGCACGAGAGCTGGTGGACCGACGACATCCGCGCCCTGCTGGAGCGCTACGGGGCGGCGCTGTGCTGGGCCGACCGCGACGAGCGGCCGGTCGCCCCGCTCTGGCGCACCGCCGACTGGGGCTACCTGCGGTTCCACCACGGCTTCGAGGCCTGGCGCTACCGCCCGGAGACGCTGCAGCTGTGGGCCGACCTGCTGGCCGAGACGTTCGGCGACGGGGACGTGCTCGTGTACTTCAACAACGACCCGGGCGGGGCGGCGACGATCGACGCCGTCCACTTCGCCGACGCCGTCCGCCGCGCGGGAGGGACGCCGACCCGGGTGCCCACCGCCGACCAGGCCCTCGGTCGCGCCTGGCGTCCCGACCAACGGACGCCAGGCATGCCGGCGCCGGCCTTGGAGCGGGGGGTCCGGCAGGTCGACGACGGGACGCCCCGAGGGCCCGCCACCGGCTGGTGACGGGCCCTCGGTCTGTTCAGTTGTGGTGCTCCCGGGCGGGTTCACCCCTGGCGGGGGTGGGGACCCGGCCGGGAGACGGTCACTGGACGGTGACGTCGAAGGGACCGGCGACGCCGCCCTGACTCGACCGGATGAACACCTTGCCCGGGTTGGTGGGCGGCGGTGCGATCCGGAGCTCCCATTCACCACCGACCTCCGGCGGGGCCACGGCCGTGACCGGGGCGGTGCCGAGGACCGTCGTGGTCGGAGCGGTCCCCGCGGTGTTCGAGCGGAGGACGGTGACCGTGGCACCGACGATGCTGCCGCTGCCGCCCAGCCGGAACTCGACGCCGGTCCGGTAGGCGGCCAGCTCGATCGCCACCGTGTCACCGGGGACGGCCGCGTCGACCGGGGTGGAGTTGGCCGAGAACGTGGTGGCCGCCGGGGTCCGGGAGGCAACCCGGAACCGGTACCGCTGCCCGTCGGCGTTCCTGGGCAGGTTGGTGATGTCCGCGGTGGACGTGGTCACGATCTTGTCGTACTGGGCCGCGCGGGTGACCGTCGCCGTCGTGCCCGTCCCGACCACGGTCCAGACCTGCACGCGGTAGTCCGTGGCGTCCTTCACCCCGGTCCAGCTGAGGCTCACCCGTCCCTGCGGAGCGGCCGGGTCAGCACCCGCGCCACCGACGCTCTCGACCGCGAGGCCGGTCGGGACCGCGGCCACGGCCGCCGGAGCCGGCGAGACGAGACCGGTGAGAGTGCTCGTGTCACCTGCAGCGTCGAATCCGACGACGTTGACCCGGGTGTTGGCGGTGGTGATGGGGATGGGACCCGTGTACACCTTGGCGGTGGCCGAAGGCACGTCCCCGGTCAGGACGTCGGTGCCGTCCGTCGTGTAGTAGATGTCCGTCGAGCCGCTGATCGTCACGCTCGCGGCGTTGGCCACCGTCTCGCTGAGGGCCGGGGTCGAGGTCAGCTCGGGGCCGACGCCGTCCTGGGCGCTCGTCGTCCCGCCGCCGGCGGTCGGACCGCCGGTGAAGGCCTCGCTCATGCGGGGGCCGGCGATGGACCGGACCTCGATGTCGTACTGCTTGGCCGGGTCGAGGGTGAGGGTGGTGTTGGTCGCGGAAGCGCCCAGCCGCACACCGGTCTGGATGCGCGGGGTGTCGGCCGCCGCGCCGGCGGGCAGGGCCTCGATGGCGACGACGCTGTAGCCGGTGACCGCAGCAGCGTCCGGCACGGCAGCCGCTGGCGTCCAGCTGACCTGCGTCTTGGTCGGGTCCGTGGTGGACTTGACCGCGGAGAAGGAACCGGCCGGAGCACTCGCGTCGGCCGGGCCGGCCGGGCAGCCGCCCATGCCGGGACCGCCGGGCTCGCCGGTCTCGGCGATGGTCAGGCCCTGCCGGTTGCCGGCAGCGTCCTGCACCTGCCAGGCCATCATCCGCTCGCCACCACCGGTGGCGACGGCCTCGGCCACAGCCGCGGCGTCCGCGCCGGTGAAGTTGTAGGTCGCGGTGAAGGTGTTGGCCGCCTCGTCGATCGCCAGGTTGGATGTGTACCCGACGTCCCCGGTGCCACCGGGCACCGCGCGGATGTCCCGGCGGCCGATCGAGGTGTCCTTGAGGTCGGGGTTGATGATCCGCTGCTCGACCTGGGCGGCGTTGACGCCGTCGTTGATGTAGCCGCGCACGGTCACGGTGTTCCCGGAGCGGACCGCGCTGCCCTCGACGGCCGAGTCCTGGACGACGGTGTCGCCGAGGACGGTCGTCCCGAACCGGATCTGCACCGAGTCGCCCGCACGGATGTCCGGGGTCACCTGGAGGTCGGTCCCGGCGCCCCAGCAGGCGCCGCCGGGGTGGTTGACCTCGAAGGCGACGTCGCCGGCTGCCACGACCGACTGCGCCGAGCCGACGACCTGGCCGGCACGGATCACCTCGAGGGTCGCCGTCTGGCCGACGCGGTTCTGGAAACCCTCGACGGTGACGAAGTCGCGGTTGGGGAACACGACGATGTTGTTCGGGAAGGGGGGCGGCGCCGCGCCGGCGGGCTGGGCCATGACCAGTCCTGTGGTGGCCGTCGCCGCCGCGAGGGCGCCGGCGAGCAGGCTGCGGCCCACTCGCTTGTTACGGGGCAGTCGCGACGCGGCAGAACCAGAGGCTCCGGTCCCCCCGCGACCGCTGACTGCAGTCGGTCGAATGTGACTCATGGTGATCTCCGCTGTGTTGCGTTCGCCCCGATCGGGTGACCGTGGGCCGTGCAAAGGACAGTCGTCGACGGGGGCGCAGCCATGCAGCCGTGCGGAGGGGGAAGGCAGCCCCCCAATCTGGGAGGACCCAGGTCCTGTGATTTCCAGCACAGAGGACATGCGGAAATCGCTGGTGCGCGCGGTGCTACCGGAGCAGGACGGCGGGATCCTCGGCATGCCGGACCCCGAGCTGCTCGGCGGCTTCCCCCAGGAGCGTCTGGACGGCGAGCGTGTCGGCGAGCGGCATGACCGCGCTCTCCGACCGCCCCTCCCGAACACTCTCGGTCACCTCGATCAGCTCGTGCGCGTACCCGGCGCCCAGCGGTGGACGCGTGATCGTCTCGGGCCCCGCCCCGGCGCGGTGCAGCACGATCGCGTGCGGGTGGTGGAAGCGCGGCGGGACGTCGATCCAGCCCGTCGTCCCGAAGACGCGGGCCTGACCCGGCAGGGCGTTGCGCAGCGACGTCATCAGCGTGGCCGTTCGCCCGTCGCCGTGGTCGAGCAGCAGCGACGCCTCCGCGTCGGCGCCGGAGGGGAACAGCGAGCCGGCGGCGACCACGCGCTCAGGCGTCCCGAGCAGCATCTGCGCGAACGACACCACGTAGACCCCGAGGTCGAGCAGCGCGCCGCCACCGAGGGTGAGGTCGAAGAGCCGGTCGGCCGGGTCGTACGTGCGGGCGACCCCGAGGTCGGCCTGCACCGAGCGCACCTCGCCGATGGCGCCGTCGGCGATCAGCTCGCGCACCGTGACGATCGCAGGCTGGAACCGGGTCCACATCGCCTCCATGACGAAGACGCCGGTCTCGCGCGCCAGGTCGACGACCTCTTGGGCGCCCGCGGTGGTGGCGGTGAACGACTTCTCGACCAGCAGCGCCTTGCCCGCCCGCAGGGCCGCGATCGCGAGGGCGTGGTGCTGGGGATGGGGCGTCGCGACGTAGAGGACGTCGACGTCGGGATCGGCGACGATGTCGGCGTAGGAGCCGTGGGCCCGCTCGATCCGGTGCCGGTCGGCGAAGGCCTGCGCCCGCCCCAGGGACCGTGAGGCGACGGCGACCGGCCGGGCGCCGTCGACGACCGGGAAGTCCTTGACGAGGCTCTCGGCGATGCGCCCCGGCCCGACGATGCCCCAGCGGATGTCTGCGCTCACCCGCCAGACGCTAGCGGGGAGCCGAATCGCAGCAGGTTGCCGTCCGGGTCGACGTGCCAGCCCTCCCGGAGGCCGTAGTCCGTGTCGACGGGCCTGCCGGTGCGCTCGACACCCGCCCAGCGTCCGGCCAGGTCGTCGGCGTCGGGGACGTGCAGGTAGGCGGCCGCTGCGGTGCGCAGGGGGTCGTGGTCCGCGACGACGGTCAGGTGGAGCTCCACGCCGGCCATCGCCGCGAAGCCGTACGTCTCGTCGTGCCTGGTGACGGAGCAGCCGAGCGCGGCGTAGTGCGCGAGCGCCCGCTCCAGGTCAGTCACGGGAAAGATCGGCGAGACGCGGACGTCCGGGTGCTCGTGGGCCATGCGGGGCACCCTTCCACCACCGTGGTGCTCGTCGGCGCCTCAGGGAGCAGGTCCGAGGCTGCTCATGACGCGGAGGACGGTGCGCCACGACCGCGTGGTGTTCGCCTTCCCGTACTCGCGCTCGATCCAGCGCAGGACGGCCGGCCCCGAGGCGCCCACCACGCTGAACAGGGCGCCCTCGTGCAGCGCGAGCACGGTCGAGCCGTCCTGCTCGTGCGGGAGCACGGGGCCCGGCCGGGGAGGCGACCTGAGGAACGTGACGATCTGCTGCCGACCACCCGCGTCGTCGTCGAACCCGTCGAAGGCGACCAGGCGCTCCATGCGACGCCGGCAGACGACGAAGGTGGCGCACGGCGCCCCGAGGTGTCGCTGCAGCGCGTCCTCGATGACCGTCTCCAGCGCCGCGCTGCTGCTCTCCGACGACTCGAACAGGACGTTCCCGCTGGACAGCACGGTGCGGACGTCGTCGAGGCCGAGGCGCTCGAAGACCGCCCGCAGTTCCGTGTTCCGCATGAGGGGGTTCGCCGGTGCGATGCCCCGGAGGAACGCCACGCAGGAACGGCTCATCCGGCGGCCCCGAGCGCGGTGCGCACCCGCGCGACGCCGGTCATCCGGGCAGACTCCCACTCGACGAGCTCGCGAGGTCGAGCATCGGCACAGCACGGTCCGCCACGGTGGCGACGAGCGAAGCGAGGAGGCGCCGTGACGGTGCTGATCGACAGTCCGGTGTGGCCGTGGCGGGGGCGCCGGTGGTCGCACCTTGTCAGCGACGTCTCCTACGAGGAGTTGCACGTCTTCGTGCAGGGCGAGCTCGGCATCCCGCGGCGGGCGTTCCAGGGCGACCACTACGACGTCCCCGAGGACCTCTACGACATCGCGGTGGCCGCCGGTGCCGAGCCGGTCGGAGCCCGGGAGCTGCTGGCCCGGCTGATGGCGGCGGGCCTGCGCCTCAGGAAGACGCGGCGCGGCGCCTGAGCAGCACCAGCTCGGCGCCCATGTTGGCGCGGGCGGCCTCCGTCCACGCCTGGGCGCCGGGCGTGCGGTACAGCCTGGGCAGCGCCAGGAGGTGCTCCAGGACGGCGGTCCGCCCTGCGGTGAACTCCTCGTCGGACAGGTGCCCGTACTCCGCCCGCACGGCCGAGGCGTAGGCCGCGTAGCTCTCCGCCGGTGCCGCGAGGACGGCGAGGTCGGCGTCGCAGAGCACCGCGCCGTTCCGGTCCTCCGGCGCCGGGTCGTGGCCGGCGGTCAGCAGCACCAGCCGCTCGACCTCGGCTGCCCGCTCGTCGTCGACCAGCCCGCGCAGCCCGGCGCGGGCCCGCTGCGCGCTGATCTCCTCGTTGTCGGGGCGCTGCGGGTCGTAGACGGCGTCGTGGTACCAGGCGGCCAGCCGGACGGCGTGCAGGTCCGCGGCCTCCCCGAGCTCCCCGGCGAGCCCCAGGACGGCCGCCAGGTGGGCGAGGTCGTGGTACCGGCGGTGCGGCTCGCTCCAGGCGGCGACCAGTGCGGACCACTCGGTGCGGGAAGTGGGGGAGTCGCCTGCGAGCTCGGCCCACGCCTCGAACCCGACCAGCCCCGTCATCGGACGCCGCAGCTGCGCAGGGTCAGCAGGGCGAAGGCGCGGGCGGCGGTGACCACCTCGGCGACCGGCACCCGCTCGAGCGGACCGTGCGCCAGGTTGAGGTCGCCCGGGCCGTAGTGCAGCGTCGGGACGCCCGCGGCCACGTACTGCCGGAGGTCGCTGCCCGCGGCGATCGCCCGCTCCTCCGTCGGCCCGCCGCCGGCGTCGGCGACGGCGGCCCGCATCGCCGGCAGGAGCGCGTGCCCGGCCGGCAGCTGGCCGCTGGCGAACGCCCCGCCGGTCCAGCTCAGCCGGACGGGGTGCTCGGCGAGCCACGGATCGGCCGCGCAGATCGCGGCCAGGCGGGCCGCGAACGCCGCCTGGGCGACGGGCACCGGCTCGCCCAGGCGGACGCCGTAACGGCCCTCGGCCACGAGCCGGTCGGGCACGGAGCTCGCCCAGTCGCCGGCCTGGACGCGCCCGATGGACAGCCCGTACGGGTAGTCGGTGGAGAACCGCGGATCGGCGCCCTTCTGCCGCTCGGCCTCGAACTCCTGCAGCCCCGCGTGCACGAGCGCGAACTTCTCCACCGCGCTCACGCCCCGGTCGCGCATGGCGGCGTGCGCGGCGTGGCCCTCGACCTCGAGCCGGAAGGTCAGCGCGCCGGCGTTGGCGGTCACCACGGCGCCGGCGGTCGGCTCCGGGATGACGCACAGGTCGCCGAGGTGCCCGCGGCGGATCGTGGCCCACGCGCCGAGGCCGCCGTCCTCCTCGCCGATCACGCCGTGCAGCGCGACCGGCCGGACCAGGCGGACCCCCGCCCGCCGGACGGCGGCCACCGCGGCGAGGGCGGAGACGACGCCTGCCTTCATGTCGCAGGCGCCGCGGCCGTGCAGGTCGCCGCCGGCGATGCGGGGGCCGAACGGGTCGCCGTCCCACAGCGACAGGTCGCCGGGCGGGACGACGTCGGTGTGCCCGGAGAGGACCAGCGCGGGCCGGCCGCTCTCGGCGGCGGGCACGGTGCCGACGACGCCCCACGCCTCGGTCCGCTCGACCTCCTGGCCGGGCGCGTCCGCGGCGGTGGCGGCCTCGTCGAGGTCGATCCGCCAGGTGTCGACGTCGCACCCGAGCTCGTCGAGCCAGCCGGCCAGCTGGTGCTGCACCTCGCTCTCGGCGGGCGTGCCGCCGACGGAGGGGACGGCGACCATCGCGGAGAGCCGGTCGACCACCCACTGCTCGTCGACGGCGTCGAGGACGCCGGCCTCGACGCGGGTCAGCTCGGCCCGGGCATGGGTCATGGCCGGAGTCTGGCACGCGCCGTCGGGCACCTCCGTCCAGGCGTCCACCAGGTGCGGCCGCTACCTTCACCGCCGTGACGCAGCCCCCTCCGCCGCCCGGCTGGTACCCCGATCCGGCCGGAGGCGGGAGCAGCCGGTGGTGGGACGGGCAGGGCTGGACCGAGCACCTCCAGCAGGCCGCACCGCCGCCTCCGCCGCCCCCACCGCTCGCGCCGTCCGTGCCGGGCAACGGGCACGGCCCGTCGCTCTACGAGCAGCCGGTCCTGCTGGTGAGCCAGAAGACCAAGCTCATCGAGCTGACGAACGAGTACGCCGTCCTGGACGGCGAGGGACGGCAGATCGGCGCCGTCGTCCAGGTGGGGCAGAGCGGCCTCAAGAAGGCGGTCCGGTTCGTCTCGAACCTCGATCAGTTCCTCACCCACACGTTGGAGGTCCGCGACAGCCGGGGGCCGGTCCTCGTGCTGACCCGGCCGGCGAAGCTGGTGAAGTCCCGGGTGGTCGTGCAGCGGCCGGACGGCGCTCCGCTCGGCGAGATCGTCCAGGCCAACGTGTTCGGCAGGATCCGCTTCGACCTGGTCGCCAACGGCACCGTGGTGGGCGCGATCCAGGCGGAGAACTGGCGGGCGTGGGACTTCGCGATCACCGACGCGGCCGGCGTGGAGGTGGCTCGCATCACGAAGAAGTGGGAGGGCCTGGCGCGGACGCTGTTCACCACTGCCGACCGGTACGTCGTCCTGGTGCACTACCGGCTGCCGGAACCGCTGGCCAGCATGGTGATCGCCGCTGCGCTCACCGTCGACACGGCGCTCAAGCAGGACGACCGCGGCTTCAACTGAGGAGGATCCCGGGCCCCGCTCGACACGACACCGGCTCCGCTTTGGAGGTAGCGTCGAAGGCGTCCGGGCCGGGTGCCACGTGCCCCCGGGTGCCATTTGGTTACGCCTTCACGGACTACCGCCCCGACCTCGGTCGGGGGCTGGAGCCGTGTTGTGCATCTCGCCGCGAGGCGGCCGTCATCCGGTCCGGACCTCGTCGCACACGAAGGGCCCCCGTCCGTGCGGACGGGGGCCCTTCGACGTGCGGAGCGGGATCGCTCAGTAGGTCTCCTCTGTGGTGCTCCGGCGGACCGGGGCACCGGCGGGGTCGCCGTAGGCGTCGGTCCGGGTGACGCGCCGCTGACGCGGGCCCCAGATCGCGAGCTCCAGCACGATGCCGAGGGCGCCCACGATCATCAGGATCCAGCCGACCACCTGCAGGTCGATGCCGCTGACGTCGACGTTCAAGGCGAAGGTCAGGATCGCGCCCAGCGCGAGCAGGACGATGGCAGTTCCGAGCCTCATCACGAACTCCCTTTCCAATCGGCTGCGGGCAGGCCGGAGCCGGCGGCGGGCGCCGCGAGGTCTCAGTGCCCCAGAGGGCCGGTGATCAACCGCCTCAGGTGCGATGCCGGCCAGGTCGTCCCCCTTACGGGTGGCCCTGAGGCCCCTCAGACCGAGTCCAGGGCGCAGGACTGCGTGGCCTACCGATGCCGGGGCCCCGCCCTCAGAACGAACGTTGCCGTCATCCACGAGGGACGACGGAAGGCATGACGATGACTCTCCACTACAGCAACCCGGCCCTGGACTCCGAGCTCGCCTACCGCCGCGAGGTGCTCATGGCGGCCGGTCGCGGGACGCGCACCAAGCGGGGCCCGTGGTTCCGCAACCGCCGTCGCCCGAGCTGACCGGCACGTCGGGGTGACAATCGGCTCGGTCCTGTCGGAGGCCCGTGCCACGATCGACGCCGTGCCACGCTGGGACGACGCTCCGATGGTGGGACGGGCCTCCGAGCTCGCCCACCTGCTCGCGCACGTCGACCGGGCGGCCGGGGGGCGGGCGAGCACCGTGCTCCTGGCGGGGGACGCCGGCGTCGGCAAGACGCGGCTGCTCGACGAGCTCACCGCGCGAGCGGCCGAGCGGGGCGTCCGGGTGCTGACCGGGCACTGCGTCGACCTCGGCGACGTGGGGCTGCCGTACCTGCCCTTCGTCGACCTGCTGCGCCCGGTGGCCACCGACCCCGAGCTCGCTCCGAACGCGGCGGCCAACCCCGTCCTCGCCGCCCTCTTCGCCGGTCGGCCGGTGGCCTTCCCGCCGGTGCAGCCGGTGCCCGAGGCGCGGGACCTCAGCCGCCCGCTGCCGCACCGCGCGGCGCCCCAGCCGGTCGAGGACGGACGGCTCCAGCTGTTCGAGTCCGTCGCCGCGCTCATCTGCGAGCTGGCGTCCTCCGGCCCGCTGCTGATCCTGCTCGAGGACGTGCACTGGGCCGACCGGTCCAGCCGCGACCTGCTGCGCTACCTGCTGGCCCGGCTCTCCGACGAGCCGGTGGCCGTGGTGGCCTCCTACCGCGCCGACGACCTGCACCGGCGGCACCCGCTGCGTCCCCTGCTGGCCGAGCTCGTGCGGCTGCCGGGCGTGGAGCGGCTCGAGCTCAGCCCGCTGCCCGACGCCGAGGTCGGCGCCCTGGTCCGCCGCCTGGCCGCGGTGGCGGGCTCGCTGCCGGAGTCCGCGGTCGAGGACGTCGTCGCCCGGGCGGAGGGCAACGCGTTCTACGCGGAGGAGCTGCTGGCCGCCGGGCTGCACGGCGAGGCCCTGCCCATGGGGCTGACCGACGTCCTGCTCGCGCGGGTGGAGCAGCGCTCGCCGGCGGCGCAGCAGGTGCTGCGCGTCGCCGCCGTGGCCGGGCGCCGCGTGCGCCACGAGCTGGTGGCCGCGGTCGGCGGGCTGGGCGACGGCGACCTCGAGGCGGCGCTCGCGGAGGTCGTGCACCACCACCTGCTGGTGGTCTCCGACGACGGTCGCTACCGGTTCCGGCACGCGCTGCTGCGCGAGGCGGTGCTGGCCGATCTGCTGCCGGGGGAGCGGGTGCGGCTGCACGCGGCGATCGCGGCCTACCTGGCCGGCGCGCCGGGTGCGGCGAACGCGGCCGAGCGGGCGCACCACGCCCGCGAGAGCAACGACCTGCCCGGCGCCTTCAGCGCGTCCCTGGAGGCTGCCGCCGCGGCCGGCGGCGTCGGGGCCCCCGCCGAGCAGCTGCAGCACCTGGAGGCGGCGCTCGCGCTGTGGTCGGCCGTGCCCGATGCGGCGGAGCGGGCCGGTCGCGGTCAGGCGGCCTTGCTGCTGGAGACGGCCGCGGCCGCGCGCACGGTGGGGGAGCCGCACCGTGCCGTCGCCCTGCTGCGCTCGGCCCTGGAGGTGCTCGGGCCGGATGCCGACCCGGAGGCACGCGCGCGGGTGCACTACACGCTTGCGCAGGCGATGGTGCGCGTCGAGGACGACGCCGGTGCCTACCGCGAGAGCTCGGCGGCGATGGCGCTCGTACCGGCGCAGCCGCCCTCTAAGGTGCGCACCTGGGCGGCGGCCACGCACGCGCGCATGGCCTACTCGTTCGGCCGGAACGAGGAGGCGGACGCAGCAGCCGAGGAGGCGCTCGCGGCCGCCGACGCCCTGGGATTCGACGGCGCGTGGGCCGACATCGCGGTCACCCAGGTGCGCGCGCACCCGGGTGCCGACCCGGCGGTGGTCCAGACCCGGCTCGACGAGGCGCTGGCCCGGGCCCGCCGGTCCGGGAACGTCGAGGTCGAGATGCGGGTGCTGTTCAACCTCGCGACGGTCGCCTTCGAGGCGGGCCGCATCGGAGAGGCACTCGACTGGACCCGGCGCGGCACGCAGCGCGCCCGCGACCTCGGTGTCGAGTGGTCGTACTACCCGGCGGAGCTGCGGCACCTGCACGTCACGGCGCTGTACATGGCCGGCGACTGGGACGGCAGCCTGGCCGAGGCCGACGTGCTGGCCCGGGTGCCCGAGATGTCCGCGCACGTACGGGCGGACGGGCTGCTCGTGCTGGTCGGCCGGGGCGACCTGTCAGCGCACGAGCGCGTCGACTGGGCGCGGGGGCTGATCCCACGGCTCAGGGCGCACATCCTGCTCGACCTCGTCACGGCCGGTTCGGAGATCGACCTCGCCGCCTGGGAGGGCGAGCCGCAGAGGGCGGTGGACGTCGCGCTGGCGACCTACCGGCGGCTCCGGCAGGAGTGGGACGACGACCACCTCGGGGTGCTGCGGCTGGCCGGCACCGCGCTCGCCCCGGTGGGCGACGCGGCTGTCGCCGCACGCCGCGACGGCGATGCGGAAGCCACGACCCGCTGGGTGCGGGCGGGCGAGGACCTGGTCGAAGCGGTCGACTCCGCGGTGGAGATCTACCGGGGGACGTACGGCGACACGATGGGCGTCGAGGCTCGCGCCTGGATCGCACGGGTGGATGCCGAGGCGGCGCGGGTCCGAGGCGAGTCGACGCCGGCGCTGTGGCAGGCCGCCGTCGAGGCGTTCGGCTTCGGGCACGTCTACGAGGAGGCGCGGTCGCGGTGGCGGCTGGCCGAGGCGCTGCTGGCCGCCGGTGACCGGGCCGGGGCGGCGGAACAGGCGAAAGCCGCCCACGAGGTCGCCGTCCGGCTGGGTGCGGTGCCGCTGAAGTCGGCGATCGAGGCGCTCGCCCGGCGGGGGCGGCTGGACGTGGCCGGGGTCCGAACCGTCGACGTCTCGGCCGTGATGACGCCGCGGGAGGCCGAGGTCCTGCGCCTGCTGGCCGCCGGCCGCACGAACCGCCAGATCGGCGCCGAGCTCTACATCAGCGAGAAGACGGCGAGCGTCCACGTCAGCAACATCCTGGGCAAGCTCGGCGCCAACGGGCGGACCGAGGCCGTGGCCATCGCCGCCCAGCGCGGCCTGCTGCCCACGGGGTAGTGCGGCCACCGCTCGCCGAGTGAGCAGTTGAAGTCGCCGACACGCGCGGACACGCGGGGCAGGGTGACCACAACTGCTCACTCGGCGGCGAGCGGGCTCACAGCATCGTGCGGAGGCGCTCGCGGCGGGCGCGGAGGACGTCGACCGAGGCGGACGCCGACGGCGGTCCGGGCACGTGCTGGCGCAGCTGCGTGTGCACCACGGCCTGCGGCTGCGCGGTCCGCGCCGCGACCCGGTTGACCAGGCGGTTGATCTCCCGGCGGAGCTCGGCGGCGTCGCGCCACGAGCGGCCGGCGTCGTCCTCGTCCGGGTGGTCCTCGACCAGCATGAAGTCACCGTCGTCGGCCCGGTGGTTGGCAGCGATCCGCAGCCGCAGCTCGTCGTCCCGCTTGGCCAGCAGCTCGGCGGTCTGCGCGGGCGTGAGCAGGCCCGGGATGCCCAGGAACTCCTCGTCCTCCTCGCCGACGACCACCGTCGGGCCGGAGCCCTCGCCGGTGTGCGCCGTCCCGCTGTGCAGGACGTGGGCGAAGCGGGCGTCGGCCTCGAGGGCCTCCCACTGCTTCAGGCCCCCCTCGTCCTTCTCTTTCGGCGGCAGTGGCTCGAGGTCCAACTCGTCGCCCTGCACCGTCTTCGGCGGCGGCATGACGTGGTTGCGCTGCTCCTCCATCGACGCGGCCAGCGACAGCAGCGGCCGCACGGCGGGGAGGAAGACGGTGGCCGACTCGTGCGGCGCCCGCGAGCGGACGACGCGGCCGACGGCCTGTGCGAAGAACAGCGGCGTCCGGTACGAGGTCATCCACGCCAGGACGGCGGCCCGCGGGACGTCGACGCCCTCGGAGATCATCCGGACGCAGACAGCGATCCGCGCCGACCCGGTCGCGAAGCGCTCGATCTTCTTCGAGGCCTTCGGGTCGTCGGACAGGATCAGCTCGGCCGCCTTGCCGGTCACCCGGCGGACGATCTTGGCGTAGGCGCGGGCGTCGTCCTGGTCGCTGGCGAGGATCAGCCCGGCGGCGTCCGGCATGCCGCTCTCGCGCAGGTGCGTGATCCGGTCGTCCATGGCGGCGATGACGTGCGGCACCCACTGGCCCTTGGGGTCGAGCGCCGTCCGCCAGGCCTGCATCTCGACCGACTTGGTGCCGGCGTCCGACAGCGACGCGGCCACGACCTCACCGGCGGAGTTCCGCCAGCGCGACGTCCCGGTGTACGCGGCGAACACGACCGGCCGGACGACGTTGTCGGCCAGGGCCTCCTTGTAGCCGTACGTGTAGTCCGCGCGGCTGACCAGCCCGATGCCGTTCTCGCCGTCGTCGCCCTCGAAGCTGTCCTCCTCGTAGCGGACGAAGGGGATGCGCTCGTCGGGCTTGGTCCGGAACGGCGTCCCGGTCAGGCAGAGCCGCCGGGCCGCGAAGCCGTAGGCCTCCTCGACCGCCTCGCCCCAGGAGAGGCCGTCACCGGCGTGGTGCACCTCGTCGAGGATGACCAGGCTCTTGACGGCGGTGGCGCGGGCGGCGTGCAGCATCGGCTTGCCGGCGACCTGCGCGTAGGTGGTGACGTAGCCCTGGGTGCCGGCGCGGACGGGGCCGACGGCGTTGGTGAGGCCCGGGTCGAGCACGATGCCCATGGCGTCGGCGGCGTCGGCCCACTGCATGCGCAGGTGGTCGGTGGGGCAGACGACGACGACGCGCGCGACCTCGCGGCGGGCGAGCAGCCGGGCGGCCAGCGTCAGGGCGAAGGTCGTCTTGCCCGCGCCCGGGGTCGCCGTCACCAGGAAGTCCTTGGGGGACTGCTCCTCGTACTGCGAGAGAGCGGACTGCTGCCACGCTCGGAGCGGCCGGCTGTTCGTCTGCGGGCTCGAGGCCTCCGCTCGCAATGCACTCCCCATGACGGGTCCATCTTCACTGCCGGGAGGGCAACACGCCCAACCGGACGCCTCCCGCGCGCCCCGCCGCCGGCGACGTATAGGAGCGCCCGGCGAGCCGCTGACCTGCGGATATGCGGCGTCAAGAGGTGGACCCTGTGGGGATGCTCATGCCGTGAGGGACCGGGACGTCACGCCCCGCCGGTCCCGGCGATCCCAGGCGCCCCCGAGGCCCCCTGCAGGGTCCCGCCGCGAGCGTGCGAGCGGTGGGGCCAGGGGGTCCTTTCTCAGTCGGCGGGCTCGTCGACCCAGTCGGGACCGTTGACCTCGCCCGGTCCGGCCAGGTCCGCGGCGTCGACGATCGTGTACGCGTAGCCCTGCTCGGCGAGGAAGCGCTGCCGGTGGGCGGCGTACTCGGCGTCGAGGGTGTCGCGGCTGACCACCGTGTAGAAGTGCGCCTGCCGGCCGTCGGCCTTGGGGCGCAGCACCCGGCCGAGCCGCTGGGCCTCCTCCTGGCGCGAGCCGAACGTCCCCGACACCTGGACGGCGACCGCGGCCTCGGGCAGGTCGATGGAGAAGTTCGCGACCTTGGAGACCACGAGCGTGCGGATCTCGCCCTTGCGGAAGGCGTCGAAGAGCTTCTCCCGCTCGCGGTTGGTCGTCGAGCCCTGGATCACCGGGGCGTCGAGCGCCGTGCCGAGCTCCTCGAGCTGGTCGAGGTAGGCGCCGATCACCAGCGAGGGCTCCGCCGGGTGCCGCTCCAGCACCCGGCGGATCACCGGCAGCTTCGACTGCGCGGTCGCCGCGATCCGGTACCGCTCCTCGGGCTCGGCGACGGCGTAGGTCATCCGCTCCTCGTCGTCGAGGGAGACGCGGACCTCGATGCACTCCGCCGGCGCGATGTAGCCCTGCGCCTCGATGTCGCGCCAGGGGGCGTCGTACCGCTTCGGGCCGATCAGCGAGAAGACGTCGTCCTCACGCCCGTCCTCGCGCACCAGCGTGGCGGTCAGCCCGAGCCGGCGGCGGGACTGCAGGTCGGCGGTGAGCCGGAAGATCGGCGCGGGCAGCAGGTGCACCTCGTCGTAGACGATCAGGCCCCAGTCCTGCGCGTCGAACAGGTCCAGGTGGCGGTACTCGCCCTTCCGGCGGGTGGTGATCACCTGGTAGGTCGCGATGGTGACCGGTCGGATCTCCTTGCGCTCACCGGAGTACTCGCCGATCTCCTCCTCGGTGAGCGACGTGCGCGCGATCAGCTCGCGCTTCCACTGCCGCCCGGCGACCGTGTTCGTGACCAGGATCAGCGTGGTCGCCTTCGCCTCGGCCATGGCGGCCGCGCCGACCAGCGTCTTGCCGGCGCCACAGGGCAGGACGACGACGCCCGAGCCACCGGCCCAGAAGCCCTCGACCGCCTCCTGCTGGTAGTCGCGCAGGTGCCAGTTCGACTGGTCGAGCTCGATCGGGTGCGCCTGGCCGTCGACGTAGCCGGCGAGGTCCTCGGCGGGCCAGCCGACCTTGAGCAGCGCCTGCTTCAGCCGCCCGCGCTCCGACGGGTGCACGACGATCGAGTCGTCGTCGATGCGGGCGCCCAGCATCGGCGCGACCCGCTTCGACCGGATGACCTCCTCCAGGACGGCCCGGTCCGACGACGTCAGGACCAGCCCGTGCACCGGGTTGTTGGCCAGGGTGAGCCGGCCGAAGCGGTCCATCGTGTCGGCGACGTCGACCAGCAGCGCGTGCGGCACCGGGTAGCGCGAGTAGCGCACCAGCGCGTCGACGACCTGCTCGGCGTCGTGCCCGGCGGCGCGGGCGTTCCACAGGGCGAGCGGCGTCACCCGGTAGGTGTGCACGTGCTCGGGGGAGCGCTCGAGCTCCGCGAACGGCGCGATCGCCGCTCGGCATTCCTTCGCCAGCGGGTGGTCGACCTCCAGCAGCAGGGTCTTGTCCGACTGGACGATCAGGGGGCCGTCGCTCAAAGGATGCGTTCCTCGTCGGGTCGTGGCCGTCGCGCGGCCGAGAGGTGGGGGAGTCCGACCAAAGTAACCACGAGGACCGACGGTGACTTCCCGTCAGAGCCACTCCCGCAGCCGCAACGGGACCGGATCGCCACCGCTGCGCCGGACCAGCACCTGCTCGATCCCCAGCTTCCCGGCCTCGAAGGCGAGCGCGGACGCCGCCATGTAGAGCCGCCACACCCGCGCCCGGCCCTCGCTGGTGAGGCCGACGGCCGCGTCCCAGCGCTTCTCCAGGCGCTCCACCCAGGCCCGCAGGGTGAGGGCGTAGTGCCGGCGCAGCGACTCGACGTCGAGCAGTTCGAAGCCGGCGTCCTCCAGGGCCGCCACGGTCACGGGCAGCGGGAGCACCTCCCCGTCGGGGAAGACGTACCGGGCGATGAACGAGTCGTCGTCCCACCGGGCCCGCGGGGCGGTCCAGGAGATGGCGTGGTTGAGCAGCCGGCCGCCGGGGCGCAGGAGGCCGTGCAGCCGCGCGGCGTACCCGGGCAGGGCCGCCCGGCCGACGTGCTCGGCCATGCCGATCGAGCTGATCGCGTCGAACGGACCGTCGACGACGGCCCGGTAGTCCTGGACGCGGATGTCCAC
>DASQTE010000353.1:0-3300 GCA_035642035.1 Blastococcus sp. | reverse complement strand
TCCAGCGCCTTGACCTGGGCGGCGTCCTGGACCTTGGGCAGCATGATGCAGTCGAGGTTCGCCCCGGCACCACCGACCACCTCGAGCACGTCCTGGAACGTCCACTCCGTCGTCCAGTCGTTCACCCGGACGGTGCGGATCTTCTCGCCCCAGCCGCCCTCGTTCAGCGCCGCGACGATGTTCTTCCGGGCACCGGGCTTGGCCAGCGGCGCGCAGGCGTCCTCCAGGTCCAGGAACACCTGGTCGGCCGGCAGGCCCTTCGCCTTCTCCAGGAACCGGGGGTTGCTGCCCGGGACGGCGAGGTTGGAACGACGGGATCGGAGCTCGGCCACGGTGCCTCTCTTCGTGCAGACGACGGCGTCTTCAGCTACCGGAGGGTAGCCAGGCGGATTCCCGGCCGCCGACCGCCCGCAGCCCCCGAGTGCGCAGTTGTGGTCGACCACACGCGCCGACCCGCCGGTTCGGGTGACCGCAACTGCGCACTCGACGGGCGGCAGCCGTCAGGTGGCCGGCTCGACCAGCGTCTGCGGGCGGCTGGCCCGCACCACGAGGGCCACCCCGGCGACGACGAGCGCGACACCCGGCAGGGCCAGCAGCGGTGGCACCTGCCCCAGGAGCACGAGGGCGAACAGCAGGGCGCCGGGCACCTCCAGCAGGACGGCCAGGCTGACGACGGTCGGCCCGACCGACGAGAGCACGAGGTTGAGCAGCGTGTGCCCGAAGAGCTGCGCGGAGACCGTGATGGCGGCGATCAGCCACCAGTCGCGGGCGTCGAACCCGCTCAACGGCGCGTCCACGAGGACCGCGGACACGGCGATCACCACGGCGCAGACCGAGTAGCAGACGACCGCGTACGCGGACGTCGCCAGCCGCTGGCGGGCGCGCGCCCCGGCCAGCACGTACCCACCGGCGCAGATGGCGCCCAGCACCGCGAGGCCGTCGCCGGCGAGCGCCTCCAGGCTCACCGTGACGTCCACGCCGACGATCAGCACGACGCCGGCGAACGCCAGGAGCAGCCCCCACCAGACCGCGGCCGGCAGCCGCACGCCCGAGGCCCGCGCGGCCAGCGCCGTCCAGATCGGGGTGGTGGTGACCAGCGCGACGGACGCGGCGACCGTCGTCATCGACAGGCTCGGCAGCCACGCGGCGAAGTGCGCGGCGAGGAAGAGCCCGGCGACGACGGAGCTGCGCAGATCCCGCCAGCGCAGGCCGGTGAGGGTCGAGCGCTCGCTCGTGAGCAGCACCGGGAGCAGGGCCGCGGCACCGGCGGCGTTGCGCCAGAACGCCAGCGCCAGCATCGGGGCGGTGACCATCGCGGTCAGCGGCGCCGAGAGCGAGACGCCGACGACGGCGAGGGACAGCAGCCCGACGTCCCGGGGCGCCGGGCGGTGCAGCGCCCAGGCCTGCGCTGACGCGGTGCTCACTCCGGCACGCGGATCCGGCCGCGGGCGACCGGGACGACGGCGCCGCGCACGGTGGCGGCCACGGCCTTGCCGCCCGCCGCGGTGACGGTGCACTCGAGCACCGAGGGCCGGCCGAGCTTCTCGCCCTGGCGGACGACGTAGGCAGACGTCCCCTCCCCGACCAGCAGCCCGGCCTCGACCAGCCAGACACCGGCGCCGAGCGCGGCGGAGCCGGTGGCCGGGTCCTCGCCCCAGCGCAGGTCGCCGGCGAAGACGCGGGCGTAGGCGGTGGAGGTGGCGGCGTCCCAGGAGAGCACCGAGACGCCCTCCCCCACGCCGAGCGCGTCGAGTGCCCGCTGGTCGGGGACGGCGCGGTCGACCGCGTCCGGCCGCACGGACAGGTAGGCGAACGGCAGACCGCAGCCGGCGACCTCCGCGGGCACCCCGGTGACGTCGCCCTCGCCGAGGCCCACGGCCGCGGCGAGCTCGGCCGGGGTCGGGCCGTCGGTGAGGGTGGGCCGGCCGCCGGTCAGCCGGGAGCCGTCGTCGTCGACCTCGAGGTCCAGGACGCCGGCCCCGCACTCCTGGCGCACCGTCCCGGGGGCCAGCCGGCCGGTGCGCACCAGCGTGTGGGCCGCCCCGACGCTGGGGTGACCGGCGAACGGCAGCTCGGCGAACGGGGTGAAGATGCGGACCTTGTAGTCGGCGCCGGCCTCGGTGGGGGCGCAGACGAACGAGGTCTCCGACAGGTGGAACTCGAAGGCGAGCGCCTGGCACTGCCCGGTGCTGAGATCGTCGGCGTCGAAGACGACGGCCAGCGGATTCCCCGCGAAGGGCCCCGGCGCGAACACGTCGACGATCTCGTAGTCCAGCTCATCCCGGGCCGCCACGGTCCCGACGGTAATCTCCCGTCCCGTGACCACCGCGAGCAGGGCGTATGTCTCCCGGCTCGCCGGGTTGACGGTGTTCGACCCCAACGGCGACCGCGTCGGGAAGGTGCGCGACGTGGTCGTCGCCCTCCGCGTCGGCACCGCCACCCCGCGGGTGCTGGGCATCGTCGTCGAGGTCGTCGCGCGGCGTCGGATCTTCGTGCCGATGGGCCGGGTCACCGCCGTCGACCCGGGCGCGGTGATGCTCGCCTCGGGGACGCTCAACCTCAAGCGCTTCGAGCAGCGGGCGGGCGAGACGCTGGTGCTGGGCGAGCTGCTCGACCGGACGGTCCGCATCGCCGAGTCGGGGCGGCCGGCGCACGTCGTGGACGCCGGCATCGAGCAGACGCGCACCGGCGACTGGGTGCTGTCCCGCCTCGCCGTCCAGGAACCGGGTCGGCTCGGCCGCCGCGGGCAGCTGCACCAGCTCGCGTGGGACGAGGTCGAAGGCCTCGCCCTCCCCCAGACCGGGCAGGGCGCGGAGACGCTCATCGCGACCTACCGGGAGCTCAACGCCGCCGACGTCGCGCACGCCCTGCAGGATCTGCCGATCAAGCGCCGCCACGAGGTGGCCGAGGCGCTGGACGACGAGCGCCTCGCCGACGTGCTCGGCGAGCTGCCCGAGGCCGACCAGGTCACCATCCTGGGCACGCTCGACGAGGCCCGTGCGGCCGACGTCCTCGAGGCGATGGACCCCGACGACGCCGCCGACCTGCTCGCCGAGCTGTCCAACGTCGACCGCAACCGGCTGCTCGAGCTCATGGAGCCCGACGAGGCCGAGCCGGTCCGCCAGCTGCTCAAGTACTCCGAGGACACCGCCGGCGGCATCATGACCAGCGAGCCGGTGATCCTCACCCCTGACGCAACCGTCGCCGAGGCGCTCGGCCGGGTGCGGAACCCCGAGCTCACGCCGGCGCTCGCCAGCCAGGTCTACGTCTGCCGCCCGCCGTCGGCCACGCCGACCGGGC
>DASQTE010000352.1:0-7729 GCA_035642035.1 Blastococcus sp. | reverse complement strand
GAGGTCCTGCGGGCGATGTCCTCGATGTCGGGCGAGCTGGCCCGCATCACCCCCGAGCGGGTGCAGGTCGAGCTGTCGAAGACCCTGCTCCAGGACGCTCCCCGCGCGGCCCTCGAGCTCTTCGTCGGCAGCGGCCTGGCCGACGTCGTCCTGCCCGAGCTGTCCGCGCTGCGGATGGAGATCGACGAGCACCACCAGCACAAGGACGTCTACAGCCACTCGCTGACCGTGCTGGACCAGGCGATCGAGCTGGAGAAGGCGGATGCGGAGGCGCCGTCGCCGGATCTCGTCCTGCGGCTGGCGGCGCTGCTGCACGACATCGGGAAACCGGCCACCCGCCGGCACGAGCCCCGGGGCCGGGTGTCCTTCCACCACCACGAGGTGGTCGGCGCCAAGCTGGTGCGCAAGCGGCTGACGGCGCTGCGGTACTCGAAGGAGATCGTCGAGGCGGTCTCCCGGCTCACCTTCCTCCACCTGCGCTTCCACGGGTACGGGACCGGGGAGTGGACCGACTCCGCCGTCCGGCGCTACGTCACCGACGCCGGCGACCTCCTTCCCCGGCTGCACAAGCTGGTCCGGTCCGACTCCACGACGCGGAACAAGAAGCGCGCGGCGGCCCTGTCGGCGACCTATGACTCCCTCGAGCAGCGGATCGCCGAGATCTCCGAGAAGGAGAACCTCGCCCGGGTGCGGCCGGACCTCGACGGCAACGCGATCATGGAGATCCTCGGGCTGGGCCCCGGACCCGAGGTCGGCCAGGCCTGGAGGTTCCTCAAGGACCTGCGCCTCGAGCGCGGTCCGCTCGACCCGGACGACGCCGAGGCGGCGCTCCGCGAGTGGTGGGCGGCCCGGCCGCACTGACCGCCCCGACCGGGTCCGGGCGCGCCCCGCCGCGGCGGAGGGCACTTTCCGCCGACAATCAGGCCGTGGACCAGCACTCCGCCGCGAACGGCGACCCGGGAACCGGCCCGGTCCCCAGCTCGCCGACCGGGCGGGTGCCGCAGTGGGTGATCGACGAGGCGGCCGGCCTCCGGGTGGATCCGCTCCCCTGGCGGGCACCCGCGCCCCCGCCCCCTCCGCGCCGGCGTCGCGGCCGGACCCTCCTCCGGGCGCTCCTCGTCGTCCCGCTGGTCGTCCTGCTGAGCCTCGGCGCGTCCGTCCTGGTCGGTCCCAGCACGTGGCCGTGGACCCAGGTGGCCTCCGACCTCCCGGCGGCCGCTCCGGAGATCACCCCGCCGACGCCGACGTCACCGCCGGACCGGCCGACGCCGGGCCAGGAGGCGTCCCGCTCCCCGCTCGGCCGGCCGCTGCCGGCCCCGCGCGAGGGCGGGGCGTACCAGTTCATCGCCCTCCAGAACGACGGCGTCACGCCGGTGGCCTACGACCCGTGCCGGCCGGTGCACTACGTCGTCCGGCCGGACAACGCGCCCGCCGGCGGCGAGGAGGCCGTGCACGCCGCGTTCGATCGCATGGCGGAGGTGACCGGGCTGCGGTTCGTCCACGACGGCACCAGCGACGAGGCGTCGACCCTCGACCGCCCGATCTTCCAGCCCGACCGCTACGGGGACCGCTGGGCGCCGGTGCTGGTGGCCTGGGAGACCGAGGAGCAGAACCCGGCGCTGGCCGGTGACACGGTCGGCCAGGCCGGGAGCGTCGCCGTGGCGCTGGGCGAGGGGACGCAGGTCTTCGTGACCGGCACGGTCTCCCTGGATGCCGTGCGGATGCCGGAGATCCTCTCCTTCAACGACGGTGACGAGACCGCGCGGGCGATCGTCCTGCACGAGCTCGGCCACCTCGTCGGGCTCGGCCACGTCGACGACCCGGAGCAGCTCATGTACCCCGAGGCCCGCCGCGAGGTCACCGAACTCGCCTCCGGCGACCTGGCCGGTCTGGCGGCGCTCGGGAGCGGCGCGTGCGTCCCGGAGCTCTGACCGCCCGTCAGTGGGCGCGGGTGATGCGGGAGTACGTGACGGCCGCGAGCACGTAACCGCCGGCGACCACCACCGGCACCAGGGACGAGAGCCCCGACTCCGGCAGCGTGACCGCGCCGGCCACCAGCGCGACGACGAAGGTCAGGTTGAAGAGCGTGTCGTAGACGGAGAAGACGCGGCCGCGGAAGTCGTCCTCCACCGTCTCCTGCAGGGTGCTGTCGACGCAGATCTTCACGCCCTGGGCCACGAACCCCAGCAGCACCCCGACCAGGACGACGGCGAACGGCGTGAACCACAGGCCCAGCGCCACCTGGGCGCCCGCACCGCCGACGAGCAGGAGCGGGATCCACCGCCGGGTCCCGATGCGCCGCACGACCGGTGGCGTGACCACCGCCGCGACGAGCGTGCCGATGGCCGCGGCGGCCACCACCTGGCCCAGTCCGAGGATGCCGCCGGGGAAGAGGCCGCCGCCCTCGGCGAAGGTGTTGCGGTAGAGCAGCAGCGTCATGAGCGTGAAGACGCCGTAGCAGAACCGGTGCAGGCCGATCGCCAGCAGCGCGGCGGCAGCGGGCGGCCGAGCGGCGACGTGCCGGGCGCCCGCCACCAGGCCTGCCAGGGTGTCCCGGGCGGTCTCCCCCACCGACCTGCGGACCTCGCCCACCATGTGGTCGGGACCCAGGTGGGCCCGGGAGAACCCCCTGACGACGGCGGAGGCGGCGAGGTAGGGCCCCGCCGCGGCGAGCGCCATCGCCGCGTACCCGGGGTTGGCCGAGCTGGTCGCCTCCAGGAGGAGGAGGGCGGTCGCTCCTCCGACGACGGTGGACACGCCGCCGGCCGTCGTCGACAGGGCGTTGGCGGCGACGAGGGACGGCTCGTCGGTGGTGTGCGGCAGCCCCGCCGACAGGGCGGACAGGACGAACCGGTTGACCGAGAAGACCGCCAGCCCGGCCGAGTAGAAGGCCGCTCCCTCGACCCCGCCGAGGATCAGGACGGCCACGACGGCCACCAGCCCGGCCCGGACCACATTGGCCCGCAGCAGCACCTGCCGGCGGCTCCAGCGGTCGAGCCACACGCCGGCGAACGGGCCGACCAGGGAGTAGGGCAGCAGCAGGATGGCGAACCCGGCGGCGATGTCGACCGGATCCGCGGCCCGCTGCGGGTTGAACAGCACCGTGCCGGCCAGCGCCGCCTGGAAGACCCCGTCGCCGAACTGGGAGAGCAACCGGGTCGCCAGCAGGCGGCGGAAGTCACCCCGCTGCAGCACGTGGCGGACTCCGGTCTCCACCTGCGGCACCCCGCCAGCCTAGGGGCGCTGCCCGGCGGGTCGGCGGCGTTTCCCCAGGCCGCGCGCGATCGGACGCCGGGAGCGCGCGGGTGGGGCACACTGGTCGGGATGAGCCCGGCGTCCCCGTCCCCCGAACCCGAGTCCGGTCCCCCTGTGCGACCCGCGACCGGTCGGCGTCGTGCCCGCGCCGTCCCGGCGCTGGACATCGGCCGGCTCGACGACGTCCGCCCCGGGGCCCTCCTGGTGGCCATGCCCGCGCTCACCGATCCGACGTTCGCCGGCACGGTGGTCTACGTCCTCGACCACTCCGACAACGGCACGCTGGGCGTCGTCCTGGGCCGCCCCAGCCAGGTGGAGATCCGGGACGTGCTGCCGGGGTGGTGCGACCTCGCCGTCCCCCCCGGGGTGTTCCACGTCGGCGGGCCCTGCGAGGCCGACACCGCGCTCTGCCTGGCGGTGTCCCCGGGCCCCGTCACCGAGGACGACAGCCCGCTGCGCCGGGTGGCCGAGACCGTCCACCTCGTCGACCTCGACAGCGACCCGGCCGACCTGCAGGAGGAGGTCAGCGGGCTCCGGGTCTTCGCCGGCTATGCGGGCTGGTCCCCCGGCCAGTTGGCCGGGGAGATCGCCGAGGGCGCCTGGGCCTGCGTGCCCGGCCGGCCGGACGACGTCCTCAGCCAGGCATCGGGCCCGGAGCTGTGGCGCGCGGTGATGGGCCGGCAGACCGGCCGCCTCGCTGTGCTCTCGACTGCCCCAGCAGACCCATCCGTCAACTGAGGGTGCCCGGATCCCTCCGGATCTGGTAGGAAGAACCCCGGGAGAGGGCGGTCTGGGGAAGAGGCCGCCCTCTCCTGCTGTATCCGGCCCCTCTGCAGGCCCCCGCCGCGAGCGTGCGAGTGGTGGGGGGTAGAGGGGTCCTTCTATATGCCGAGGACGGCGGCCACGTCGGGGTGCTCCGCCGCGTCGGCGGTCACCTCCTCGGCGGGCAGGTCGATCCGCCGGACGCCGTGGTCGGACAGGGTGATCGTCACGTCGAAGCCGGCGTCGGCCACGGTCGTCACGAACTGGGTGAGCACGTCGTCGGACGCGTCGACCGCGACGGTCCGCCCGCCCGGCGCCCCGAAGAGCGTGGTGAGCCGGCTGTCGATCGAGCGCTGGCCCTCCCACGTGTACCCACCGCCGAGGAAGGCCCGCGGGTCGTCGTCCGTGCGCGCGGCGAGGTTGAGCAGGACCTCGGTCAGGACGTCGACCAGCAGCGGTGCGCCGTCCCCGGCGCCGCCGGTGGTGGCCGGGCGGCGCAGGTAGGAGACCGACGGGGCGCCGCCGCCGGCCAGGGCGTCCGTCAGGCCGGGCACGTCGCCGACCCAGACCTCCTCCGACGTGAAGAAGAGGGTCCGGACGTCCTCGGGACGGCCGTCGTCGAAGCTGGTCACCGCCTGCGCCCGCCCGACCTCGTTGCGGAAGTCGACCGAGCCGGTGAGGGTCAGCAGCTGGTCCTCGCCGTAGGGCGCCGTGACGACGAAGTCGGCACCGCCACGCTGCTCGTTGCGCTGCAGGAGCGTGGCCAGGACGGCCGCCTCCTCCTCGGTGACGGGCTCACCCACGGCCCGGACGCCTCCGCCGTCGCCGGTGCAGCCGCTGGTCAGCGCCAGGGAGAGGCCCGCCGCGACGACCAGGCGGCGGGCACGGGAGGACATGCGCTGCAGCGTATGCAGCCGGACGCCGATCGCCCCGCAGGACGCGACAGGGCCCGCACTCCGAGACGGAGTGCGGGCCCAGGCGTGCTGCTACGAGCGGCGTCAGCGCTCGATGTCGCCGCGGATGAAGGCCTCGACGGCGTCGCGGGCCTCGCTGTCGTCGTACTGCACCGGCGGGCTCTTCATGAAGTAGGACGACGCCGAGAGGATCGGGCCGCCGATGCCGCGGTCCTTGGCGATCTTCGCGGCGCGGACGGCGTCGATGATGATCCCGGCCGAGTTCGGGGAGTCCCAGACCTCGAGCTTGTACTCCAGGTTCAGCGGGACGTCGCCGAACGCGCGACCCTCCAGGCGGACGTAGGCCCATTTGCGGTCCGAGAGCCACGGCACGTGGTCCGACGGGCCGATGTGCACGTTCCCGGCACCCATGTCGCGGTCGACCTGCGACGTGACCGACTGGGTCTTCGAGATCTTCTTGGACTCCAGGCGCTCGCGCTCGAGCATGTTCTTGAAGTCCATGTTGCCGCCGACGTTGAGCTGCATGGTGCGGTCGAGCTGCACGCCGCGGTCCTCGAAGAGCTTGGCCAGCACGCGGTGGGTGATGGTCGCGCCAACCTGGCTCTTGATGTCGTCGCCGACGATCGGCACGCCGGCGGCGGTGAACTTGTCTGCCCACTCCTTGGTGCCTGCGATGAAGACCGGCAGCGCGTTGACGAACGCGACGCCGGCGTCGAGGGCGGCCTGGGCGTAGAACTCCGCGGCGTGCTGCGAGCCGACGGGCAGGTAGCAGACGAGGACGTCGGCACCGGACTCGCGCAGGGCGGCGACGACGTCGACCGGCTCGTCGTCGGACTCCTCGATCGTCTCCCGGTAGTACTTGCCGAGCCCGTCGAGGGTGGTGCCGCGCTGCACGGTCACGCCGAGCGGCGGGACGTCGCAGATCTTGATCGTGTTGTTCTCGCTCGCGACGATCGCCTCCGAGAGGTCACGACCGACCTTCTTGGCGTCCACGTCGAACGCGGCGACGAACTCGACGTCGGACACGTGGTACTCGCCGAAGCGGACGTGCATCAGCCCCGGGACCGACGCGGACTCGTCGGCGTCCTTGTAGTACTCCACGCCCTGCACGAGCGAGGCCGCGCAGTTCCCGACACCGACGACGGCGACCTTCACTGATCCCATGACTCTCCTTCTCCCTGGACCGTTGGTCCGTGTACGCGAACCGCGAGCGGTCCGGTGCTGACTGACGACGACGCGCGGGGTGCCGTCGCCTGGTTCATGTGGTCCCCGGCGACCCGTCGGGCGGCGCTGCCGGACCCGACGACTCCCGGCGCTCGGTGTCGATGAGCTCGTTGAGCCAGCGGACCTCGCGGTCCACGGACTCGAGGCCGTGGCGCTGCAGCTCGAGCGTGTAGCGGTCCAGCCGCTGGCGGGTCCTCGCCAGCGAGGCCCGTAGCCCCTCCCGCTGCTGCTCCACGGTGCGACGACGTCCTTCGAGGATCCGCAGCCGCACGTCGGCGGCCGTGTGCCCGAAGAACGCCAGCCGGACGCCGAAGAGGCCGCCGTCGTCGTAGGCCTCTGGGCCCGTCGAGCTCACCAGCTCGTGGAAGCGCTCCTTGCCGTCCGCGGTGATCGTGTAGACCACCTTCCCGCGCCGGCCGGTGAGCGGCGGTGCGTCCGCCGGCAGCAGGGCGTGCGGATCGGGCTCGTCGGTGGAGATGAGCCCGGCCGCCCGCATCCGCTTGAGCGCGGGGTAGAGCGATCCGTAGGAGATGCTGCGCATCCCCCCGAGCACCTCCGCGAGCTGTTTGCGCAGCTCGTAGCCGTGCATCGGCGACTGGTGGAGCAGGCCGAGGATGGCGAACTCGAGCATCGCGCCTCCCTCGGCCGGTGTCCCCGATGTATCGAGACGATACATTGAGCCGATGGGTCAGCGACAGGTGGACGGCGATGCCGTCCGTTCGCGACCCCTGCTGTCCGTCGTTCCGGAGGGGCCGCGGCCCGGGCCCGGTGCGTACATTGGCCGCCGTGCCCGGACGTCGATCCGTCGTGGACTACTCGCTGCAGCGGCGAGCCGTGCTCGCCGACGTGTACGCGGGCCGCACGGGTCTGTTCGAGGTCTGCGACGCGAGTCCCTACCTCTCCCGGGCGGCGAAGTACCACGGCGAGGCGACCCCGGTCGCCTGCCCGGTCTGCCGCAAGGAACGCCTCACGATGGTGAACTACGTCTACGGCGACCACCTCGGCCCGACGTCCGGTCAGGCCAAGACGGAGGCCGAGCTCGCCCGGATGGACGCCGCGCAGGAGGAGTTCACGGTGTACGCGGTCGAGGTCTGCCGCAGCTGCGGCTGGAACCACCTCGACTCGTCGTACGTCCTGGGTTCCGAGCCCGTGCCGGGGCAGCAGCCCCGCAGGGGACGGCGGCGGGCCGCCACGGAGTAGCGCCCGGGACGGGGGCAGGGGTCGTCACGCCGGACCCCTCCGTCACAGCAGCCCCTGCGGGGCGCCGATGGACGGGGACCTCCCCCGCTCCGCCTGCCGGAGACGCCAGGCTGCACCGCGCGGGCTGAACCGGTGGACCGGTTCGCCGGCTGCACCCAGACCGCCAAGACTGCAATGACAGCGAACTGACAGAGAGGGGTTCCCCGTGCCGAGCCACGACGAGGCCTCGCCCGTCGCGCCGCGCGCCGGATCGGTCCGCCGTCCCGCCCCCGCCCGAACCCGTCCCACCGGGGGCGGCGGGGCCGCCGGGCGCGGGCGTCCCCCGGCAGGCGGCCGCGCACGGACGACGGCCGCGCGGACCGGTGCGGGAGCTC
>DASQTE010000351.1:0-5659 GCA_035642035.1 Blastococcus sp. | reverse complement strand
GGCCGGCGTCGTGCTTGGCTGGTACGCGCTGCTGCGTCGCCGGATGGGCCCCGCCACGCTCGCGGCCGGCGCGCTCGTCTGGCTCGCGGTCCTCGGGGCGGTGCTGGCCGTCGCCGCACCCGGTGGCTCGTACCTGGCGGTGTGGCCGGCTCTCGCCGGGGCGCTGACCGGGCTGGTCGCGGCCGTCACGACGTCCCGGGTGCTGCGGCTCCTCACCGCGCTGCTCGGGGGAGCGGTCGCGGTCGTCCTCCTGGTGCCCACCGTCGTCCTGTTCTTCCCGGCGCTGGGTCTCAGCACCGCGGCCGCACCGGCGGCGGTGGCCACGATGCTGCTCGTCGCGCTGCTCCCGGCGCTGGAGCTGCTCTTCCCGGACGAGCGGGACCGGCGGCCCTGGGCGGTTGCGGCGGTGCCGGCGTCGGCTCTCGTCCTCGCCATCGCGTTCACGGGGGTGGGCCTGTCGGTGGACCGGTTCGACGCCGCGCACCCGGTCCCGACCCGGCTGGCCTACGCGCTGGACACCGACACGGGGCAGGCGTCGTGGCTGAGCACCGAGCAGTCGCCGGGGGACTGGACCACCGGCTTCGTCGGGACGCGGGCGGAGCTGCCCGTCGACCTGCCGTACCTCGACGGGCCGGTCTGGTCCGGCCGCGCGGAGCCCGCCGACCTCGCCCACGCAGAGGTCGCGACGGTCTCCGACTCCCTCCTGGGCACCCGCCGCGAGCTGTCGGTCCGGGTCACGCCGCAGCGGACCGGCGTCCGGATGCTGGTGCTCGACCTGCACGTCGAGGGCGGCACCGTGGTCGCCGGGCGCGTGGCGGGCCGGGAGGTGCCCGAGGCCGAGCTCGGGGAGGACCGCGCGTGGATCGTGTTCCACGCACCGCCCGAGGGCGGGCTGCCGGCGTCCTTCAGCATCGAGGGCGGCGGTGCGGTGACCCTGCGGGTCGTCGAGGTCGGCGACGGGCTGGGCGGGCTGCCCGGCTACGAGCCCAGGCCGGACGGCGTCGACGCGGCCGGCTCGCACAGCTCCGACGTCGTCCTCGTCAGCGGGACGACCGACCTGGGCTGAGCCGGTCCGCCGCCGGTACCGGGATGGGTGGGATCACCCATGCGCCGGCCGGCCGAGCGGGACCACGCTCGTGGCCGGCCCATCACCGCCGACCACAGGAGGCCCGCCATGACCCGCACCGCTGCCGGCCAGTGCTCCGACTTCGTCGTCCCGGCCGCCGGGTACGACCGGCTCATGGGCCGGTACCTGCCCACGTTGGCCCCGGCGTTCGCCGACGCCGCAGGCGTGCAGCAGGGCATGCGCGTGCTCGACGTCGGCTGCGGGCCGGGCGGGCTGACCACAGAACTCGTGGCGCGCGTCGGGGCCGCGGCGGTGGCCGCGATCGATCCGTCACCGCCCTTCGTCCGCGCGTGCCAGGAACGCAATCCCGGCGCCGACGTGCGAGAGGGAGTCGCCGAGGCGCTGCCGTTCGACGACGGGACCTTCGACCGCACCGTCTCCTCCCTGGTGGTCGGCTTCCTGAGCGACGCCGAGACGGCTGGTCGCGAGATGCTGCGGGTCACCCGGCCCGGAGGCGTCGTCGCTGCCTGCTTCTGGGATCACGCGGGCATGCCCGCGCTGCGCACCTTCTGGCTCGCGGCTGCGTCGCTGGACGGTCGTGTCGACGGCGACCCCCGGAGACTGGGCGGCGAGGAGGGTGACATCGCCGGTCTCCTCTCCCGCGCCGGCGCGGTCGACGTTCAGCAGGGGGTGCTCACCGCGCAGGGCGTCTACGCCGATTTCGACGACTGGTGGGACCCGTTCACCCTGGGGGTCGGACCCATCGGCGCCTACGTCCGGACGCTGGACGACGACCGCCGGGCCGCGCTACGTCTGGCCGCTCACGAGGCCCTCGGCAAGCCGGTCGGGCCGTTCACGCAGGAGGCGCGCGCCTGGTATGCCCGCGGCGTCGTGACCAGCTGATCGCGGGCGCGGACCTCACACGTCGCCGGCACGGTGGTGGAAGAACGCCGTCGCGGCGGCGCGGGTCGTCAGGCCGAGCTTCGCGAGGATGTTCGAGACGTGGTGCTCGACGGTCCTGCGACTGAGGAACAGCCGGCTCGCGATCTCGAGGTTGGACAGCCCCTGGCCGAGGAGCGCCAGCACCTCCTCCTCCCGCGCGGTGAGCGTCCCGGTCCTGCGCGGGCCGGTGTGGCCGCTGACGCCCAGGGCGCGCAGGACGCTCGTCGCCGCGTCCGCCTCCCGATCGGCGCCGAGCTCCTGGAAGAGGCGCAGCGCGGAGCGCGCCTCGACCAGCGCGAGCCCCGGCTCCTGCGACCCGAGGACGCGGGCGAGGTCCAGCCGGGCTCGCGCCTCCTCGAACGGCAGCGCCAGCCCACCGAACCCGGTCACCGCCGCTTCGAGGCGTCCGGTCGCCCGGGGATCGTCGCGTGCCGCCGCGGCCAATCCCACGGCGTACTCGGCGAGCACGTGGATGACCGGATGGGAGCAGTGAGCGGCCTGGTCGGCCAGATCCTCCGCGGCGGCGGCCGCTCCGGTGCTGTCCCCGCCTGCCAGTCGTGCGCGGGTGAGGAGCAGCAGCACCGGTCCGGTCAGCTCGCCGACCGGGTACCGCCGGAGATGGCGCTCGAGGCGGGCGACCGCGAGGTCGGCTTCGTCCCTGGCCAGGTGCACCTCGACCTGGGGCCGGATGGCATAGCTGTCGTGGTCAGCACCGACGAGCAGGTGCGACGCCTCCTCCACCCGCCCCTGCCGGATGCGGACGTCGGCGAGCCGGACGACGGCGGCAGCGCGGAGGGCACGGTAACTGCGGTCGTAGAGCTGGACGGCGGTGGACAGCTGGTCCTCTGCGTCGTCCCAGCGCCCTGCGGCAGTCAGGACCCCGCCGTAGTGGGTCCGGCAGATGGCACCGATCGGGATCCGGTTGGTCCGCCGGACGAAGCCGTCCGCGAGCGCCAGCCACTCCTCGGCGCGGCGGACGTCGCAGGTGAGCTCGCAGGCGTGCAGCATCTTGCAGTACATGGCGCCGACCGAGATCAGGTCCTCCACCTCGCCGGCCGTCACGGCGGCCAGCGCCTCGTCGAGCAGGGCCATCCCGGCGGCGACATTGCCGCCCGCCACCAGGAACAGGCCCCGCAGGCTCATGGCGTCGAGGACCAGGTCGTCGAGGCCGTGCCGCCGGGCGATCTCGAGGGCGGCTGCCAGGTGCCGTTCGCGGGCCGCCGCATCCCCGGTGACCGTCGCACGCGTGAGCTCGATCCGCGCCCGCTCCGGGCAGTCGCCGGCGGCGTCCGCCAGGCGCACCGCCCGCGCCAGCCAGCCGCTCGAGGCAGCGCCGTCGCCGTGGACGACCCAGTACAGGTAGCTCACGAACCGGGCGCACTGGGCTGCCTTCGCTGCGGCGCCCTCGACCCTGAAAGCCGTACAGGCCCGCTCCGCGGCATCGACCGCGCCGGCGTAGTCGGCCTCCGAGAACCGGGCCTGAGCCAGGCAGTCGAGGACCTCGCCGGACGTCGTCCCCTGTGCCGCCTGCTCGAACCGCGCGCGGGCGACGGTCCAGTCCCCACGGGCGAGAGCGCGGCGGCCCTCGCTCATGACCTCCGCGAGGCCGACGTCCATGCCGTCATCCTGCGTCAGCCGGCCGCTCGTGCGAAGCCGTCGGCGCCCCTGATCCGACGCTCAGCTGCGCAGGTAGGACGCCCCGTTGACGTCGACGATCGTGCCGCTCGAGAACCGCGCCTCGGGGGAGGCCAGCCAGAGCACGGCGGCCGCCACCTCGTCGGCGCGGGCCACCCGGCCGAACGGCGACTGGGCGCGGACGGCGTCCCCACCGGGGCCGTCGAGCACGTCGCGGGCCATCTCGGTCTGCACGAATCCCGGGGCGACGCAGGTGACGGAGATGCCGTGCGGCGCCAGGACCAGCGCCATCGACTGCGCGAACGCGTTGAGCCCCGCCTTCGAGGCGCCGTAGGCGGGGTTGTCCGGCTCCCCGCGGAAGGCGCCGCGGCTGGAGACGTTCACGACCGCCCCGCCGCCGGCCGCGATCAGGTGCGGGACGGCGCGGAAGGTGGCGTTCGCCGCGCCCACCAGGTTCGTCGCCAGCGTCCGCCCCCACGCCGCCTGCCAGTCGTCGTAGGAGGTCGACAGCGGCGGGTGGGCGGTGAACACGCCCGCGTTGTTGACGAGCACGTCGAGGCGGCCGAGCGCGCCGGCGGCCTCGTCGACCATCGCCGCCACCTCGCCGGCGTCGGTCACGTCCGCCCGCACGAGCAGGTGGCCCTCGCCCGGCAGCTCGGCCAGCACGCGCTCGGCCCGCTCGCGGGCGCTGCCCCAGTGCACCGCCACCCGGTCGCCCCGCTCGGCGAACGCACGGGCGATGGCCCGGCCGATGCCCCGCGAGGCCCCCGTGACGAGCACCGCCCGTCCCTCACCAGCTGCCACGGTGCACGACCTCCTCGACGGGGCGCCGGCCGCGGCGCAGCGAGGGGGAGCGGCGTTCGCCGTCCCCCGGGTAGCCGACCGAGACGCAGCCGACCGGCCGGAAGCCGTCGGGCACGCCGAAGGCGGCGCGGAACGCGGGGAGCCGCTCGGGCGGGATGCCGAAGAAGCAGGCGCCGAGGCCCTCGTCGACGGCGGTCAGCAGCACCAGCAGCGACGCCATCCCGGTGTCGACGTCCCAGTAGGGCACCGGCCAGCGGGATTCGTCCCGGTCGGTCCAGCCCTTGTCCGGCTCCGCGTAGCGGTCGAGGTAGGCGGCCTTGTCCGACATCGGCACGATCAGCAGCGGCGCGCGGCGCATGCGGGTCAGCCAGGCGTCCGGCGCACCGTCGTCGGTGGTCGCCGCCCAGAACCGGTCGCGCTCCTCTGGCGACTCCAGGACGAGGAACGCCCAGCCCTGGCTGAATCCGGCCGAGGGGGCGCGGATCGCGTGCTCGAGCAGCCGCTCCCTGACCTCGGGCGGCACCGGCCGGCCGGGGTCGTAGTCGCGCACCATGCGCCGTCGTCGGACGACCTCTGCGAACTCCACGGCGACAGCCTGCCGCAGGGGTCCGGAGGCGCCGCTCCTAGGCTGATCGCCGTGCCGAAGCTGCAGCTGCTCCCCGCCGTCGACGTCGCCGACGGCCAGGCCGTCCGCCTGGTCCAGGGGGAGGCCGGCAGCGAGACGTCCTACGGCGACCCCCTCGACGCGGCGATGCAGTGGCAGCGGGACGGGGCCGAGTGGGTGCACCTGGTCGACCTCGACGCCGCCTTCGGCCGCGGGTCCAACCGCGAGCTGCTCGCCCGCGTCGTCGGCGAGCTGGACGTCGACGTCGAGCTGTCCGGCGGCATCCGCGACGACGAGTCGCTGGCCGCGGCGCTGGCGACCGGCTGCCGCCGGGTGAACCTGGGCACCGCCGCGCTGGAGTCCCCCGAGTGGTGCGCGCGGGCGATCGCCGAGCACGGCGACCGGATCGCCGTCGGCCTGGACGTCCGCGGCACGCGGCTGGCAGCCCGCGGGTGGACCAAGGAGGGCGGGGAGCTGTACGAGACCCTCGCCCGCCTGGACGCCGAGGGCTGCGCCCGCTACGTGGTCACCGACATCACCAAGGACGGCACGCTGCGCGGCCCGAACCTCGACCTGCTGCGCGAGGTCTGCGCCGCCACCCCGCGGCC
>DASQTE010000350.1:0-4117 GCA_035642035.1 Blastococcus sp. | reverse complement strand
CCCGGCCTGTGGACGAAGCCTGCCGCTGTGGACGGAGGGGACCGTCAGGTCGGTGCGACCGCCGACCATCGCACCGTGATCTCGCCGTGCCGCCATCGCCGCGACGTCCCCACCGTCGGCCAGCCCTGCTCCGTGAGTGCCTCGACCGCGGCCACCCACCGCTGGCGCGGGCCGAAGGTCGACAGGCCCGCTGCGGCCGCCCATGCCGCGTCGAACGCCCGGAGGAACTCGTGCACCGGCCGGCCCGGCACGTTGTGGTGGATCAGCGCCTTCGGCAGCCGTTCGGCGAGGTCGGACGGCCGCGAGATGTCGGCCACCCGCGTGGCCAGCGTCAACGTCAGCGGACCGTCGGCGTCGATCGCCACCCACGCCGAGCGCCGTCCCCACTCGTCGCACGTCCCCTCGACGATCAGTCCGCCAGGGGCGAGCGCCGCCCGCATGGTGTCCCAGGCACGGGCCGCCGACTCCTCGTCGTACTGCCGCAACACGTTGAACGCGCGCACGATCACCGGCTGGAGCCCGGCCAGCTCGAACCCGCCGACGTGGAAGTCGACGCGCGGCGGGTCCCGATCGGCCTCGACGGCGGTGACCCGCTCGGGGTCGATCTCGAGCCCGACGACCTCGAGTCCGTCCACCTCGGGACCCAGCCGCTCCACCAGCTCCAGCGTCGTCACCGCGGAGGAGCCGTACCCGAGGTCGACGACGAGGGGACGAGCGGAGTCCCGCAGCCGCGGTACCTGGGTCGCCAGCAGCCAGCGGTCGACGCGACGCAACCGGTTGGCGTTGGTCGTCCCGCGGGTCGGCAGGCCCAGGGCGCGCGCCCGCCCGGCCGCCAGGCGGGGCGCCTTGCGCTGCGGAGCGGAGGGCAGCGATGCCCGCCGCTTGTGATCGCTCCCTGTGGCCTCGTCCCGGGTCCCGCCCCGAGCCTGCGAGGGGTGGGGAGGACGAGGTCCTTCCACGGTTCGGAGGGTAGTCCCGGCTAGCGTGGTGCCGTGCAGGTGCGACACGGCGTCCGGTTGGCGGAGCTCACCACCCTCGCCGTGGGTGGTCCGATCGAGCGCCTGGTCGAGGTGGAGAGCGCCGAGGAGCTCGTCGCCGCGGTGCGCGACGCCGACGAGGCGGGGACCCCGCTCCTCCTGCTCGGTGGCGGCTCCAACGTCGTCGCGCCGGACGAGGGCTGGCCCGGGGACGTCGTCCTCGTGCGGTCGCGGGGCATCGAGCGCGACGGCGACCGCCTCACCGTCCAGGCCGGGCACGACTGGGACCACCTGGTCGCGTTCACGGTGGAGAACCGGCTGGCCGGCATGGAGGCGCTGTCGGGCATCCCCGGTTCGACGGGTGCCACGCCGATCCAGAACGTGGGCGCCTACGGCCAGGAGGTCGCCCAGACGATCACCGCCGTGCGCGTGTACGACCGGGCCGAGAAGACCGAGCGGGTGCTGTCGCCCGCCGAGTGCGGGTTCGCCTACCGCGACAGCCGGCTCAAGCGGGATCCGGCCCGCTTCGTCGTCCTCGAGGTCACCTTCGGCCTGCGCCCGGGCGCCGGGTCGATGCCGATCACCTACGCGGAGCTGGCGAGGACGCTCGGCGTCGGGATCGGGGAGCCGGCGCCGCTGGGCGACGTCCGCGACGCCGTGCTCCGGCTCCGTCGCGGCAAGGGCATGGTCTGGGACGCGGCCGACCCCGACAGCCGCAGCGCCGGCTCCTTCTTCACGAACCCGATCGTCCCGGCGGCCAGGGCGGTCGAGGGCTGCCCGAGCTGGCCGGCCGGCGACGGCAAGGTGAAGCTCAGCGCCGCCTGGCTGGTGCAGCACGCCGGCTTCGGCCGCGGTACGCGGGACGGGCGCGTCGGGACGTCGTCCAAGCACAGCCTCGCCCTCACCACCGAGGACGGCGCCACGACGGCGGAACTGCTCGCGTTCGCCGGCCGGGTGGTCGCGACCGTCGAGGAGAGGTTCGGCGTCGCACTGGAGCGCGAGCCGACCGCCGTCCGGCCATGACCCTGGCCCCGTCCGGAGGCTCGTCCCGAGCGCGCGAGGGATGAGGGGGACGGGGTCCTTCTACTCCCGCGCGACCTTGTGCTGCGCGGCCTGGGCCACCGGGCGGACGACGAGCAGGTCCACGTTCACGTGCCGCGGCCGGGTCACCGTCCAGGCGATGCAGTCGGCGATGTCCTCGGCCACCAGCGGCTCGCGCACCCCGCGGTAGACCGCGTCCGCCTTGTCGGCCGAGCCGAGCCGGTTCAGCGAGAACTCCTCCGTGCGCACCATCCCGGGTGCGATCTCCAGCACCCGCACCGGCTCCCCGTTCAGCTCCAGCCGCAGCGTCTCGGCCATCGTGTGCACCCCGTGCTTCGCCGACGTGTACGACGCCCCGCCCTCGTACGACACGAGCGCGGCCGTGGAGCTCACGAACACGACGTCGCCACCACCGGACGCCCGCAGCGCCGGCAGGAGCGCCTTCGTCACCCGCAGGGTCCCGAGCACGTTCACGTCGTACGACCGCGTCCAGGAGTCCAGATCGGCCTCGGCGACGGGCTTGGCGTCGAACGCGCCACCGGCGTTGTTCACCAGGACGTCCACCCGGTCCACCGCGTCGGCGAACGCGGCCACGGATGACGGATCGGTCACGTCGAGCGGGAGCGCGCGTGCGCCGATCGAGGCAGCGAGGGCCTCCAGCCGGTCCCGCCGCCGCGCCCCGACGACCACGTCGAAGCCCTCGGCGGCCAGCCGCGACGCGGTCGCGGCGCCGATTCCGCTCGAGGCTCCGGTGACGACGGCGGTGCGGCCGGCGCCGGCAAGCGGGCGGTCGGTGGAGTGAGCGGGCTCGGTACCGGGCATGAAGCCCATCCTGACGTTGTTGCACACTGAACAGTCGACAGGGGCCGGTGAGCCCCGACACCAGCGGACCGAGAGCGGGAGGAAGATTCGTGCCCGCTCGCCGCTTCCCACGCTCCAGCACGCCCCGGCGCGTGGCCACGCTGTCGGTGCACACGAGCCCGCTCGACCAGCCCGGCGCCGGCGACGCCGGGGGCATGAACGTCTACATCGTCGAGGCCTCCCGCCGCCTGGCCGCCCGGGGCATCGAGGTCGACATCTTCACCCGCGCCACCTCCAGTGACCTCCCGCCGGTGGTCGAGATGAGCCCGGGCGTGACGGTCCGTCACGTGAGCGCCGGTCCGTTCGAGGGGCTCGGCAAGGAGGAGCTCCCCGCGCAGCTCTGTGCCTTCACCGCCGCCGTCCTGCGCGAGGAGGCCCAGCACGAGCCCGGCTACTACGACGTCGTCCACTCGCACTACTGGCTCTCCGGCCAGGTGGGCTGGCTCGCCCGCGACCGCTGGAGCGTCCCGCTCATCCACACCGCGCACACCCTCGCCAAGGTCAAGAACGAGGCGCTGGCCGAGGGCGACCGGCCCGAGCCCCGGGCCCGCGTGATCGGTGAGGAGCAGGTCGTGGCCGAGGCCGACCGGCTGATCGCCAACACCGACGAGGAGGCCCGCCAGCTGGTCCGCCTCTACGGCGCCGACCCGGACCGCACCCTCGTCGTCCCGCCCGGCGTCGACCTCCACCGGTTCGCCCCGGGCGACCGCGCCGCCGCCCGCCGCGCCGTCGGGATGCCCGAGGACGCGATCGTGCTGCTGTTCGTCGGTCGCATCCAGCCGCTCAAGGCCCCCCACGTCCTGCTGCACGCCGCGGCCCACCTGCTGGTCGACGACCCCGAGCTGCGCCGCAGGCTCCGCGTGCACGTCGTCGGCGCCCCCAGCGGCTCCGGCCTCGACGCCCCCGAGCAGCTGCAGAAGCTCGCCGGCGACCTCGGCATCGCCGACGTCGTCACCTTCTTCTCGCCCCAGCCGCCGGAGCGGCTGGCCGACCACTACCGCGCCGCCGACGTCACCGTCGTCCCCAGCCACAACGAGTCCTTCGGGCTCGTCGCCCTCGAGGCCCAGGCCTGCGGCACCCCGGTCGTCGCCGCCGCCGTCGGCGGGCTGCGCACCGCCGTCCGGGACGGCGTCTCGGGCGTGCTCGTCGACGGGCACGACCCGCGCGACTACGCCACCGCCGTCCGCGCCGTCCTCGCCCGCCGCGAGCTCCTCTCCGCCGGGGCTCGCCGGCACGCG
>DASQTE010000349.1:0-9533 GCA_035642035.1 Blastococcus sp. | reverse complement strand
AGGCTGGAGAAGGCGAACGGGTAGAACACGACGAGGACGGGCGTGCCCCGCAGCTCGGCGAGGGACACGACCTGCTTGTCCTGGTCGGGGAGGCTGAAATCGGGCGCGACGTCGCCGACGGAGATGCTCATGCGCCCCATGCTGCCCGATCCGCTCGGACGGCACCCTCGGAGGGGCCCGCCGCGAGCCTGCGAGCGGTGGGGCGAGGGGTCCTCGACTAGCGGCGGGAGCGCGCCGCCTTGGGCGTCACGAGCCGGATCCCCGACCAGTCCTTCGCGGCGGAGATGCTGCTGGTCTGCGAGAGGCCCGCGGTGGGCGCGACCTCGGTGACGTCACCGGGCTCGACGTGACCCGGCCGGCCCGACTTGGGCACCAGGAGCCACACGACGCCCTCGTCGGCGAGGGACGTGATCGCGTCGGTCAGCGCGTCGAACAGGTCACCGTCGTCCTCGCGCCACCAGAGGACGACGACGTCGGCCACCTCGTCGGTGTCCTCGTCGACCATCTCGCCGCCCGAGACCTCGATGATCGCGTCGCGCAGGTCCTCGTCGGCGTCCTCGTCCCACCCGAGCTCCTGCACGACCATGCCCGGCTTGATGCCCAGCCGGGCCGCCATGCCGGTGCTGTCGACGCTCATTCCTGCTGATCCTCCATGGAGTGCCCTGCTGCTGACCGGTCGTGGGGTGGATGCTGCCCTGTCGGGACGCCATACGCGCACGGACGCGACACGGTCACCGGTCCCCGTCGTCCGGGAGTGCGGAGGCGGTGTCGGCGGACAGGGGGCATGCGACGGACACGACCGGCGGGAGGCTTCCCCGCAGCCTGGTCATGTCACCCCTCTCGCTCTCTCCGACGTCCCGCCGCCCGGCCGAGGTGCCGGCGGACATGCGGTACGGGCTCGTGAAGGCGAGCCACGCAGGCGGAAGCGTAGGGCATGGACGGGCAGGCGCAAGCTTCGAGCAGCGGGGACTGCCGTGGAGGACGATCGTGGGACACACGCGACTCGACGCACAGGCGGTGAGTAGGCGTGACGATCATGGGCTCGACGGGAGACGATGGACACATGAGCGCACCGCAGCAGTCGGACGGCGACCCCGCCCGCGACGCCGGCACTCCCCGCGCGGTCATCACCGACGGGCTGCCGAGCCAACTCCCCGACACCGATCCCGACGAGACCCAGGAGTGGCTGGACTCCCTCGACGCCGTCGTCGACAACGCCGGCCGCGAACGCGCGCGCTACGTGATGCTGCGGCTGCTCGAGCGCAGCCGCGAGCAGCAGGTGGGCGTCCCCGGGCTCCGCAGCACCGACTACATCAACAGCATCCCGCCGAGCCGCGAACCGTGGTTCCCCGGTGACGAGCACGTCGAGCGCCGCATCCGCGCGTACATCCGCTGGAACGCCGCGATCATGGTGCACCGGGCGCAGCGGCCCGGGATCGGCGTCGGCGGTCACATCTCGTCGTACGCGAGCTCCGCGTCGCTGTACGAGGTCGGCTTCAACCACTTCTTCCGCGGCAAGGACCACCCCGGCGGCGGCGACCAGATCTGGTTCCAGGGGCACGCCTCCCCCGGCATCTACGCCCGCGCGTTCCTCGAGGGCCGGCTGACCGAGGACCAGCTCGACGGCTTCCGCCAGGAAGTCAGCCACCCCGGCGGCGGGCTGTCGTCCTACCCGCACCCGCGGCTCATGCCGGACTTCTGGGAGTTCCCGACCGTCTCCATGGGCCTGGGCCCGCTCAACGCGATCTACCAGGCGCGGTTCAACCGCTACCTGCACGACCGCGGCTTCAAGGACACCTCCGACCAGCACGTCTGGGCCTTCCTGGGCGACGGCGAGATGGACGAGCCGGAGTCACTCGGTGCGATCGGCCTGGCCGCCCGCGAGGAGCTGGACAACCTCACCTTCGTCATCAACTGCAACCTGCAGCGGCTGGACGGCCCGGTGCGCGGCAACGGCAAGGTCATCCAGGAGCTGGAGTCGTTCTTCCGGGGTGCCGGCTGGAACGTCATCAAGGTCATCTGGGGCCGCGAGTGGGACGCCCTGCTGTCGGCCGACCGCGACGGCGCCCTGGTCAACCTCATGAACCAGACGCCGGACGGCGACTACCAGACCTACAAGGCCGAGGACGGCGCCTTCGTCCGCGAGCACTTCTTCGGTCGCGACCCCCGCACCCGCAAGCTGGTCGAGGGCATGAGCGACAAGGAGATCTGGGGCCTCTCCCGCGGCGGGCACGACTACCGCAAGGTGTACGCGGCGTTCAAGGCGGCGCAGGAGCACAAGGGCCAGCCCACGGTCATCCTGGCCAAGACCATCAAGGGCTGGACGCTGGGCAGCCACTTCGAGGGTCGCAACTCCACGCACCAGATGAAGAAGCTGACCGCCGAGGACCTCAAGCTCTTCCGCGACCGGCTCTACCTGGACATCCCCGACTCGGCGCTGGACAAGACCCTGCCGCCCTACTACAAGCCGCAGCCGGGCTCCGACGAGCTGGAGTACATGCTCGAGCGGCGCCGGCAGCTCGGCGGCCCCGTGCCGCGCCGCCGGTCGGAGGCCAAGGCGCTCAAGGCGCCCGAGGACAAGGCGCTGGAGGTCCTGCGCCGCGGCTCGGGCAAGCAGGAGGTGGCGACGACGATGGCGTTCGTCCGCCTGCTGAAGGAGCTGCTCAAGGACAAGGAGCTCGGCCCGCGCTTCGTCCCGATCATCCCGGACGAGGCGCGCACCTTCGGCCTGGACTCGTTGTTCTCCTCGCACAAGATCTACAACCCGGCGGGGCAGCGCTACACCTCGGTCGACCGCGAGCTGATGCTGGCGTACAAGGAGTCCGAGCAGGGCGTGATCCTGCACGAGGGCATCAACGAGGCCGGCTCCACGGCGTCGTTCACCGCCGTCGGCAGCTCCTACGCCACGCACGGCGAGCCGATGATCCCGATCTACATCTTCTACTCGATGTTCGGGTTCCAGCGGACCGGTGACGGCTTCTGGGCGGCTGCGGACCAGATGACCCGCGGCTTCATCCTGGGCGCCACCGCCGGGCGGACGACGCTCAACGGCGAGGGCCTCCAGCACGAGGACGGGCACTCGCTGCTGCTCGCCCACACGAACCCCGCGGTGGTGTCCTACGACCCGGCGTTCTCCTACGAGGTCGCCCACATCACCCGGGACGCCCTCGTGCGGATGTACGGCGACGACCCGGGTGCCCCGCTGGGCGGCCACCGCTCGCCGGACGTCATGTACTACCTGACCGTCTACAACGAGCCGTTCCAGCAGCCGGCCGAGCCGGAGGGCCTCGACGTCCAGGGGCTGCTCGCGGGCATGTACCGCTACGCCGAGGGCCCGCAGCTGGACGGGCCGAAGGCGCAGGTCCTCGCCTCCGGTGTGGCGGTGCCGTGGGCGCTGCGGGCGCAGGAGCTGCTCGCGAACGACTGGAACGTCTCCGCCGACGTCTGGTCGGTGACGTCGTGGGGCGAGCTGCGCCGGCAGGCCGACGCGGTGGCCGAGCACAACCTCCTGCACCCGGAGGAGGAGCCGCAGGTCCCCTACGTCACGGCGCGGCTGCAGGACGCGCAGGGTCCGGTCGTCGCCGTGTCCGACTGGATGCGGGCCGTCCCGGACCTGATCGCGCCGTACGCCCCGCACGGGATGCAGTCGCTGGGCACGGACGGTTTCGGCCTCTCCGACACCCGCCCGGCGCTGCGGCGGCACTTCCACGTGGACGCCGAGACCGTCGTCGTCCGCACGCTGGCGTCGCTGGCCGACTGGGGTCACCTCGACCGGGCGGTCGTCCGCCAGGCGGTGGAGAAGTACCAGGTGCGCGACGTGCAGGCGGCGCCCGCCGAGGAGCGCTCGGACCCGAGTCCGGCCACATGAGCGCGGACGGCGGTGGCCCGGGGCTCCGGGTCACCGTCGTCGGCGGCGGGGTCATCGGGCTCACCTGCGCCCTGCAGCTGCGGCGGGCCGGCCACCGCACCGAGGTGTGGTCGGCCGACCCGGTGGCGCGGACCACCTCGGCCGTGGCGGCGGCGATCTGGTCGCCGTACCGCGCGGCCCCGGCCGACGACGTGCTCCGCTGGGGCGCCACCACGCTCGGCGTCCTCGTCGCGCTGGCCGACGACCCGGCCAGCGGGGTGGTGCTGATGCCGGGCACGGTCGTGCACCGCGGCCCCGATCCGGTGTGGTGGGCGCCCGTCGTCCCCGGGAGCCGGCCGGCGACGGCCGACGAGCTCCCGGCGGGCGCTCCGGCCGGGACCCGGTGCGTCGTGCCGGTGGTGGACATGGGCCGCTACCTGCCCTGGCTGCTCGACGCCTGCCGGGCCGCGGGGGTGGTCGTCCGCTCCGCCCGCGTGGACTCGCTGGCCGACGTCCCCGGCGACGTCGTCGTGCTGGCCGCCGGCCTCCGGTCCGGCCCGCTGCTGGGCGACGGCTCAGGGTTCCCGGTGCAGGGACAGGTCGTCCGCCTCGCCGATCCGGGCCTGACCGAGTGGGTGCTGGACGAGGAGAACCCCGGCGGGGTCACCTACGTGGTCCCGCGCGGCCGGGACGTCGTCTGTGGCGGCACCGCCGTCGAGGGCGCGGACGGGACGGAGCCGGACCCGGACGTGGAGCGCGACGTGCTGGAGCGCACCGTCGCCCTCGTGCCGGCGCTGCGGGGCGCCGCAGTGGTCTCACGGGCCGTCGGGCTGCGGCCGGGACGACCCGAGGTCCGGCTGGACCGCACCGAGGTCGAGGGGCGCCCGGTGATCTCCTGCTACGGGCACGGCGGCGCCGGGGTCACCCTCAGCTGGGGCTGCGCCGAGGACGTCGTCGCCCTGACCTGAGCGCCGGGGCCTCAGCAGGCGAGGGCCCGCATCGCCATCTGCGCGTAGAGCGCGACGCCGGCCGGCAGGGGCTCCTCGTCGAAGACGACCAGGTTGGAGTGGTTGGCCGGCGCGGTCGCCGGGTCCAGCCCGGGCGGGCACGCGCCCAGCCAGGCCATCGCGCCCGGCACCCGCTGCAGCACGTAGGAGAAGTCCTCGGCACCCATGAGCGGGGCTGGCGAGAGGGTGCTGGCGCGGTCCCCGAGCAGCTCGCGCGACGCGTCCAGGACGGCGGCGGCCGCCCGTGGGTCGTTCACCGTGACCGGGTAGCCCTCCTCGTGCTCGAACACGACCTCGACGTCGTGCGCCGCGCCGATGTGGGTGGCCACCCGCCGCACGGACTCGACGACGTCGGCCCGGCGGTCGGCCGACAGCGTGCGGATCGTCCCCTCGAGGAAGGCGCTGTCGGGGATGACGTTGTTGGTCGAGCCGGCTGCGATGTGCGCGACCGTGACCACCGCGGGGTCGAAGACGTCGACCCGGCGGGTGACCATCGCCTGCAGGGCCAGCACGATCTCGGCGGCCACCGGGATCGGGTCGGCGGCGGCTGAGGGCTGCGAGGCGTGCCCGCCCCGGCCCTTCACCGTCATCGTCCACTGGTCGGCGGCCGCCATCATCGGGCCGGGCCGCACGTTGACGCTGCCGCTGGGCAGGGTGGAGCCGATGTGCAGCGCGAACGCCCCGCTCACCGGCGCCTCCGGGACGACGTCGAGCAGCCCCTCCTCCAGCATGTAGCGCGCGCCGTGGAACCCCTCCTCCCCCGGCTGGACCATGAACACGACCTGCCCGGTGAGCTCGTCGCGCCGCTCGGCGAGCAGCCGGGCGGCGCCGAGCAACATCGCCACGTGGGTGTCGTGCCCGCAGGCGTGCATGGCGCCGGGGTGCTCGGAGGAGAAGGGCAGCCCGGTGTCCTCGATCACCGGCAGCCCGTCCATGTCGCCGCGCAGCAGGTAGGTCGGGCCCCGGCGGGCGCCGCGGAGGACGGCGACCACGGAGCTGGTCGACGTCCCGGTGGTGAGCTCGACGGGCAGGTCGGCGAACGCCTCGACGACCAGTTCCTGGGTGCGCGGCAGGTGCAGGCCGACTTCGGGGCACCGGTGCAGCCGACGGCGCAGGTCGATCGTGCGGTCTGCGTCGTTGTAGGCGGCGGACAGCAGGTCGGCGGCGGTGGTCGGCATGCGCCCCACTCTCACACAGCCCAGTCGGGCCGGGCCGTCTCCAGCTGCCACACGAGCGCCGCCCCCGGCCCCTCGACGGTGCGGCCGGGCTGCGGCTCGACGAGCACGTCGTCGCGTCCCCGGAGGACCAGCAGCCCGGGCGGCACGGCCACCTCCTGGCCCGGCGCCGGCCGCGCCAGCCACAGCCGGGCGTCCGGGCGGTGCAGGTCCACCCAGCCCGACGCCCGCCGGTGCACCTCGTGCGACGGCCGGGCCGCCGGGCCGGCGCTGCGCAGGTAGCACTGGAGGACGCGCGCCCCGTCGTCACCGGCCACCTCGTCGTGCACCAGCCCCGTCCCGGCCCGCAGCACCGCGACGTCGCCGGCGACCAGGTCCGCACCGTCGCCCCAGCGGTGGTGCAGCGATCCGGCGAGGACGACGGCCACGACGTCGACCGCCCGGTGCTCGTGGCGGCCGTACCCGGCCCGCGGCGCGAGCCGGTCGTCGGCGACGCGCAGCAGCGGGCCGAGCGACCCGTCGTCGGGGGCCAGGACGACCCGCTGGTCGGGACCGGTCACCGGAGCGCCGCCCGGCCGCCCACGAACGCCCCGAAGAGCAGGGCCGTGAGCAGGGTCCACGCCAGACCGAACGACCACCCCCCGACGACGTCGGACAGGTAGTGCACGCCGAGCCACATGCGGGTCAGCCCGACCAGCAGCACCAGCGCGATCCCGGCTCCCAGGCACCAGCGGCGGGCGGAGGTGCCGAGCAGGGGCCAGGCGAGCACCAGGGCGACGGCGACCAGCGTCGCGATTCCCGACGAGTGGCCGCTCGGGAAGCTCAGCGAGTCGTACCGCGCACCGCCGTCGGCGAAGGGCGGCCGGATCCGGCCGAAGTACTCCTTGAGCAGCGAGGTCAGCGGTGCGACCAGGACGACGGCGGTGACCACCCACCCGGCGGTCCACCAGAGGCGCTTGCGGACCAGCCAGACGAGGACCGGCAGGAACACGAGGAACCGCACCCACGACAGGCCGGGTGCGGTCAGCACCGCGAGCAGCCCGTCCAGGCCCGCGGCGCGGTCGTCCCCGGCGTACAGGGCCTCGCTGGCCGTCGCGTCCAGTTCCAGCAGCGGTTCGAAGTGCTCCCGGACGGCGGCCCCGAGCAGGGCGAGGACCACCAGGCAGAGGGCGATGCAACCGACGGTGACGCGCGCGGGGCCGCGGGTCCGCGTCCGGGTGACGGTCGCAGCGCCGTCCGGGGGAACCTCCACCGCTCCACTCTCCCCGACGCCACCGCGCGTGACACGCTGGCGTGGTGAGGAGCCGGGTGAACCACCGCCCGCCGTCCGAGGCGACGATCCGACGGCTGGAGCGTTCGTCCGGTGCGCTCGCCACCCGCGCCGTCGCCCGGATGGACGACCAGCTCCCCTGGTTCCGCGCGATGCCCGCCGACCGCCGGTCCTGGGTGACGCTCGTGGCGCAGGCCGGGATCGCCTCGCTCGTCGAGTGGTGCCGCAACCCCGGCCGCCCGCCGCGGCTGACCGGCGACGTGTTCGGTGCGGCGCCGCGCGAGCTGGTGCGCGTGGTCGCCCTCAAGCAGACCGTCGACCTGATCCAGGTGACGGTCGACGTCCTCGAGGACCACGTCGCGACGATGGCCGAACCCGGGGACGAGGACGCCCTGCACCTGGCCGTCCTGCAGTTCAGCCGCGAGGTGGCCTTCGCGACCGCCCACGTCTACGCCAGCTTCGCCGAGAACCGCGGCGCCTGGGACGCCCGGCTGGAGGCGCTGGTCGTCGACGCCCTCGTCCGCGGCGAGCGCTCCGAGGAGCTGTCGGGCCGGGCGGCCGCGCTCGGCTGGGCGACCAGCACGCCGGTCGTCGTCGTGGTGGGCCCGACCCCCACCGGCGTGGACGACCCGCACGCGGCCGTCCGCCGGGCGGCCCGGTCGATGGGCAGCGAGGTCCTCGTCGGGGTGCATGCCGAGCAGCTGGTGGTCGTGCTCGGCCGGCTGGACGACCTCGACGAGGTGGCCGAGCGGATCAGCGACGAGTTCGGCGAGGGGCCGGTGGTGACCGGGCCGGTGGTCGACGGGCTGAGCCGGGCCGGGGAGTCGGCGGCGGCGGCGCTCGCCGGCCTGCGCGCGGCACCCGCCTGGCCCGAGGCCCCCCGGCCGGTGACCGCGGACGAGCTGCTCGCCGAACGGGCCCTGGACGGCGACCCGCTGGCGCGGGCCGCGCTCTACGAACGGGTCGCCGCACCGCTGCAGAGCGCGGGCGGCGAGATCCTCGAGACGGTGCGCGCGGTGCTCAGCAGCGGCGGCAACCTGGAGGCCAGTGCCCGCGCGATCTTCGTGCACCCGAACACCGTCCGGTACCGGCTCAAGCGCGCCGCGGAGCTCACCGGCGTCTCGGTCACCGACCCCCGCGGCAGCTGGACCCTCCAGGTCGCGCTCGCCCTCGCGCGGCTGGACCGCGACCGCTCGCTCTGGCACTGATGAGGCGTTTCCCACCAGACGAAGCCGGGAACTGGGCGTTACGGGACGGGCTGTTTGGAGGGTTCCCACAAAGATGAGCGGGGTGCTTTCGTGCCGAACGCAGCCCCGCGGTCGGATGATCACTGGCACGGTGAGGGAGTGCTGGCCGTACTCGCCCCCGGACAGGGTGCGCAGAAACCCGGAATGCTCACCGACTGGCTCGACCTCCCCGGCGCCGAATCCTTCTTCCGCTGGGCCGGCGCGATCGCCGACGCCGACCTCCTGACGCTCGGTACGACGGGCGACGCCGAGGCGATCAAGGACACCGCGGTCACCCAGCCGCTGGTGGTCGCGATGAGCCTGTTCGTGGCCCGCGAGCTCGGCGGCCTGCCCGGCCCGGTCAGCCACAGCCCCCACGCGGGCCGCGACGTCGTCATCGCCGGGCACAGCGTCGGCGAGCTGACGGCCGCGGCGCTGGCCGGCGTCCTCTCGATCGAGGCGGCCATCGCGCTGACCGCCGTCCGCGGCCGGGCGATGGCCGCGGCCTGCGCGCAGACCCCGACGGGCATGTCCGCCGTCCTGGGCGGCGACCCGGAGGAGGTGCTGGCCGCCATCGAGAAGCACGGCCTCACCCCCGCCAACATGAACGGCGCCGGCCAGATCGTGGCCGCCGGCGCGCTCGACGGGCTGGACGGCCTGAAGGCGGACCCGCCGGCCAAGGCGCGGATCATGCCGCTGTCGGTCGCGGGCGCCTTCCACACCGAGTACATGGCCTCCGCCCGCGCCGAGCTCGAGGGCCTGGTCGACGGCCTGCGCCCGGCCGAGCCGAGCCGGCTGCTCCTGTCCAACGCCGACGGGCACGCGGTGCCCACCGGCGCCGAGACGCTGTCCCGCCTGGTCAGCCAGGTCACCAGCCCGGTGCGCTTCGACGCCTGCCTGGCGACGCTGCGCGACCTCGGCGTCGCCGCGGTCATCGAGCTGCCGCCGGCCGGCGCGCTGGCCGGGCTGGCCAAGCGCGAGTGGAAGGGCGCCGGCATCGAGGTGCAC
>DASQTE010000348.1:0-9060 GCA_035642035.1 Blastococcus sp. | reverse complement strand
GCTGCCCCCGCAGGACTCCGCGGCGCTGCTGGCGCGCGAGCTCGGCCGGGAACGGCTGGAGGGGTACGTCAAGGAGCGGTTCGGCCCCGGCTCGTACTCGCTGGCCCACGCGCTGATCGCCGACCTGCCGGTGCAGGAGTTCGTGACCACCAACTACGACCCGCTGGTGGAGCAGGTCGCCCGCGACCTCGGCCGCGACGTCCGGGTGCTGCCCTTCGAGGAGGCCAGCCCGGGCGCGCCGTGGCTGCTCAAGCTGCACGGGGACGCCGCCCACCCGGAGAGCGTCGTGCTGACCCGCGAGGAGTACCTGCAGTCCGGGGACACCCGCGCGGCGCTGGCCGGGGTCCTGCACTCGCTGCTGCTCACCCGGCACGTGCTCTTCGTGGGCACCTCGATGCTCGACGACGACCTGATCCGGATCGCCCACCAGGTGCGCAGCGCCCTCCAGCTGCAGGGGTCGCGGTCCGGACGGCGCAACGGCACCGTGCTCGCCCTCCGGGAGGACCCCGCGCGCGCCCGGCTGTGGGAACGCGACGTGGAGACCGTGGCGATGGGCTCGGCCGGCACCCCGGCGGCCGAGGCGGCCCGGCGCCTCGAGGTGTTCCTCGACCTGATCGGCTGCCTCTCGACGCCACCCACCGGCTACCTGCTCGACCCGGCCTACCGCGGCCTCCTCGACGAGGGCGAGCGGACGCTGGCCGACGCGCTCGGGCAGGCCGCCGAGGCGGTCCGGGACGGGTCGGACTCCGCCGCGGCTCGGGAGGTGGCCGACCTGCTGCGCCGGCTGGGGCACGGCGGCTCGGCGGCCGACGGCGACGGCGACGACGACGGCCCGAGCGACGTCGCCACGGACGGGACCGACGACCGGGTGCAGGAGCAGCGCCCGGGCTGAGTGGTTGTGTTCCGCACCTGCGGGGCACCGGGGCCGCATGCCTGGTTCGCGAGTGCGCCGCCCCGAGAACGGCCGGAAGCTGCTGACCCGGGGCTTCGGCTGGCTCCCCGACCGGCGGCGGGCCGTGGGCGTGCGCACCGTCGGGGCCCGTCTCGGTGGGCTGCCGGTCACCGCCATCGAGGGCCCCGGCGCCACCCGCTTCCTGTACGACGAGGACCACGTCCGCCGCGCGCACGCCATCCCGGAGCCGGTGCAGGCGACGCTGTTCGGCAAGGGCGCGGTGCACACCCTCGACGGCGAGGAGCACCGGGTGCGCAAGGCGATGTTCGTCGGCCTGCTGATGCGCGAGGACGGCATCGCCGCGCTGGTGGAGCGGGTGACGACGGCGTGGGACGGCGCCGTGGACGAGTGGGTGCGCCGCCCGCAGATCGTGCTGTTCGACGAGGCGGCCCGGGTGATCGCCGGCGCCGTCACCCGCTGGGCGGGTGTCCCGGTCGCCGACGACGAGGTGCCGGGCCTCGCGCGCGACCTGCTCGCGTTGGTCGACGGCTTCGCCACCGGCGGCCCCCGCCACTTCCGTGCCCGGCGGGCCCGCGGCCGGCGGGAGGCCTGGCTGGCCCAGCTCGTGCGCGACGTCCGCAGCGGGGCGACGACGGTGCCGGCGGAGTCGGCCGTGGCGGTCGTCGCCCAGCACCGGGACGCCGCCGGCGAGCAGCTGGACCCGCGGGTGGCCGCCGTGGAGCTGCTCAACATCATCCGGCCGACGACCGCCGTCGCCTGGTTCGTGGCCTTCTCCGCGCACGCGATGATCCGCTGGCCGCAGAACAAGAAGCGGCTCGCCGACGCGGACCCCGCGTTCGCGGAGGCGTTCGCCCACGAGGTGCGGCGGTTCTACCCGTTCGCGCCGTTCATCGGCGGGCGGGCGCCGCGGGAGGTCGAGTGGGACGGCGTCCGCATCCCGGCGCACTCGATGGTGCTGCTGGACCTGTACGGGCAGAACCACGACGCCGACCTCTGGGGAGACCCGTACGCCTTCCGGCCCGAGCGGTTCCTCGGCCGCGACATCGGCGAGTTCGAGCTGGTCCCCCAGGGCGGCGGCGACCCGCGCACCGGCCACCGCTGCCCGGGCGAGCAGCTCACCGTCGGGCTGCTGGCCGCGCTCGCGGTCGAGCTGGCCCGCGTCGAGTTCGACGTCCCGGAGCAGGACCTCACCATCCCGCTGCACCGCATCCCGACCCGGCCGGCCAGCTGCGTGGTCCTGCGGGTGCGGGGCCGCCTCAGCTAGGCGGTCGCTCCGGCGAGGGCCCGAGCCCGGCGTCGCGGGCGAGCGCCACGGCCTCGGCGAGCACCCCCGGCACCCAGCGGTGCAGGCCGGGCGCGGGGGAGCGGCGTTCGGTCGCGCCCGGCACGGGCGACATCCTGCCCGGGCCGGTGTCGTCCAGGACAGCCCCGGCGTATCCCAGTCGCCCTTCAGTGGCCTCCAAGTGGTGACCGCGACAGTGACCGCGAGCCGGCCGGAAGGCGGCCGCCCACGAGGGAGACCCCCACGATGACCAGCACCTCCACGCACGGCCAGCTGATGCTCCCCGGCCAGGCCGCGGCGCCCGACGGGCCGGTGGACCTGACCCCGATGTTCCTCATGCACCACGCGTTCCGCCGCGACCTGACCAACTTCGCGGCGGCGGTGCGCGCGACGCCGGTGGCCGACCGCAGGACCTGGCGCGCGCTCGACCGGCGCTGGCAGCGCTTCGCCGCGATCCTGCACCACCACCACAGCGGCGAGGACGCCTACATCTGGCCGCAGCTGGTGGCCGCCGTCGGGGCCGGCGGCACGCCGCAGGACCGCGCGACGCTGGACGCGATGGAGGCCGAGCACGCGGAGATCGACCCGATGCTGGAGGCGTGCGCCCGCGGCTTCGCGACGCTCGCCAGCCGGTTCGACGGGACCGCCCGCGCCGCGCTCGCCGCGGACCTGACCCGCACCCGCGACGAGCTGGCGGCCCACCTGGGGCACGAGGAGCGCGACGCGCTGGCGCTGGTGCAGCGCTTCCTCAGCCCCGAGGACTGGGCTCGCTTGGACAAGGAGGTCGGCTCGGGATACCCGACCAGGCTCATCCCGTTCACCCTCGCCTGGGTCATGCACGACCTCCCGGCCGAGGGTCGCGCCGCGGCGGCGGAGTTCCTGGGCAGGCCCGCCACCGTGCTGTGGTCGCTGGCCTTCCGCCGGCCGTTCGAGCGCAGGGAGCGGGCGGCCTTCCGCTACGCGACGGCGGGCTGACCCGGGGGCCGCTCCCGTTCCCCGCCACTTCTGCGATCTGGCCGCCATGCACGCGCCTTGGGCGCCAGATCGCCGAGGTGGCGCGGGTGGACGAGCCATCAGCGGCCGAGGGCGCGCCGGATCTCCGCGACGACCTCGTCGGGCCGGCCCAGGACGTCCGCCGACGTGAAGCGCAGAACCGTCCACCCGGCGGCGACCAGCCGGTTCTGGCGGCGCGTGTCCTTCACGAACACGTCACGCTGCCGGTGCAGGTCGCCGTCGAACTCGACGATCACCTTCCGGTCCGGCCACGCGAGGTCGGCCCGCGCGAGGAAGCGGCCTTGGCCGTCCCGCACCTCGAACTGCAGCTCGGGCGCGCGGAGTCCCGCCTCGTGGACCAGCCACCGGAGCACCGATTCCATCGGTGACTCCGACCGTGGGTCCGCCAGGGGCAGCACGCGTCGCGCCCGTGCGCTGCCCCGTCCGGCTGGGCGAGCCGCCAACGCCTCGGCGAGGTCCCGCCGGGCCACCCGTCCGTCGATCAGCTGGTCCGTCGCGGCCAGCAGCGCCGGCGGCTGGAGGATCCCGGCGAGGTCGCGCCACGTGCGCGTCGGGGAGGTGACCGGAAGGGTGCCGCGCCGCACCACGTCGTCCTCGCCCACGGCCAGCCGGTACAGGCGGCGGTCGACCCGGTTCGCGGCCTTCGAGGACGTCGGGACGGTGAGGTGGACGCGGTCGTCCGTGCGGTCGCGCATGGGGATCTGCAGACCCCACACGTCCGCGGCGGACAGATGGCTGATGACGGCACCGGGCGGCGCGGTGAGGAGGACCGCCGCGAGCCGGCTGGTCAGTTCACCGTGGTCCGCCCTGGGCAGGTAGGTGTCCCGCGAGAGCCGGATGACCTGCGGGTGCCGCAGTTCCCGGAGGCTGAGACCTGACTCCAGCAGCGCGGCCCGCGTCGTCGGGCCGGTGATCCGCGAGCGAGGCATCCGTCTGGGCACCCGGAGAGCCTCGGGCACCGGGCAGCTCCGCATCGGCGCCGTCCACAGCTGGGCCGCCACTTCGGCGATCTGGTCGCCTAGGGCCTTCCTTTGGGCGCCACATCGGCGATCTGGCGGGCGAAGGGCAGGGACGGTCGCGCCCGGGAGTTCGGGACGGCCGTCCCTGGGATCGGGGACGCGGGGCGCACGAGGGTTTTCCCCAGAACGCAAGACCCCCCGAGAAACCCGGAAGGACCCGAACCATGACCACGACCACCGAGCCGGCGACCACCGCGGAGGCCGCCGACCTCAAGCCGCAGACCCGGTTCCGCCGGATCGGCGGAGCGCTCTCGCTGCTGGGCGCCGGCACGCTGACCTGCGCCAGCCTGCTGATGATCCCGTACGAGAACGAGACGCACGCCCAGTACCTGCAGACCGGCGTCGACCACCGGACCAACATCCTGTGGGCCGCCGTCGTGCTGCACTTCGGCTACCTGCTGCTGGTACCGGCGGCGTTCACCCTGGTGCGCCTGGCCCGCCGCGGGGCACCGAGGACGTCGCTGATCGCGATGCTGCTCGCCGGTCTCGGCTCGGGCCTCTCGCGCATCATCGTCGTCGACTTCTACGACGTGGCGCTGGCGAACTCGTTGCCGGCCGACCAGGCGCTCGACATCTGGAACCTGGCCGGCAGCTACGGGCAGGGCGCGATCATCGCCGCCACCAGCGTCTTCGGCCTCGCGATCGGCCTCAACCTGGCCGTCTTCGCCGCGTGGCGGGCCCGGGCCATCCCGGTCTACCCCCTGGTGCTCAACGTCCTCGGCTGGGGCATCTTCACGACCTTCTCCGGCGACCCGTGGCTGCCGTCCATCGGCTCCGCGCTCGTCGCGATCGGCCTCGGCTGGGTCGGCGTGATCGTCTTCACGATGCGCGACGAGGTGTGGGCCCGCATGTAGGCGTGAGAGCGTTCCAGCACCTCATGTCGGGCCCGGCAGCAGCTGCTGCCGGGCCCGTCGTCGTGCTCAGCGGGGGTCGAGCCCCGACAGCATGACCGGCAGGTCCCCGGGGTGGACGACGGCCAGCCGCTGGGTCGCGCGGGTGAGCGCCACGTACAGGTCGTTGTGCCCGCGGACCCCCTCGTCGACGATCCCGACCGGGTCCACGACGAGCACCGAGTCGAACTCGAGCCCCTTCACGCTCTCCGGTGCCAGGACGACCGCGCCCGCCGTCAGGTCGCCGTCGGTGGTCGACTCGGGGAGCCGCAGCCGGACGGCGTCGGCGATCGCGTCCAGCCGGCTCCGGGGGACGACGACGGCGAGGGTGCCCTCCTCCTTGTCGAACTCCGCCGCGGCCTCGGCGACGGCGTCCGCCAGCCCGGGCTGCTCGACCCGCAGCGACCAGGGCCGCTCACCGGTCGAGCGCACCGCCTGCGCCGTCGTCCCGCCGGTGCCTCCGGCGGCCAGGACGTCGTCGGCGACGGCCATGATCTCGGCGGGGGTGCGGTAGTTGACGGTCAGCTCCTCCAGCCGCCACGACTGCCCGAGGTGCGGGGTGAGCACCTGCGCCCAGCTGGAGGCGCCCGCGGCCGAGCCCGTCTGCGCGACGTCGCCGACCAGCGTCATCGACCGGGTGGGGCAGCGGCGCAGCAGCAGCCGCCAGGCCATGGCCGACAGCTCCTGGGCCTCGTCGACGATCACGTGCCCGTACGTCCAGGTGCGGTCGGCGGCGGCCCGCTCGGCGGTGCTGCGGGTGTCGCTGACCTCGTGCCGCTCGGCCAGGCCCTCGGCGTCGAGCAGGTCGCCCGCGCTCAGCTCCTCGGACTCGTCCTCCGTCTCGCTGTCCTGCGAGCGCGAGCCGTGCAGGAGGTCCAGCGTCTCCTGGGCGTGCCGCAGCCGGCGCTGCTCCTCGCGCCGGTCGGCGGCCCGCTGCGCGGAGTCGTCGACGCCGAGCAGCTCGTCGGCCTCGTCGAGCAGCGGGACGTCGGCGGGCGTCCACGGCGCCGACGCCGGCCGGCGCAGCAGCGCCCGGTCCGCGTCGGTCCAGCCGGGGGAGGCCTTGGCCAGCCGCTCCGGCGAGGAGAACAGGTCGGCGACCAGCCGCTCGGCGGTGAGCCGGGGCCAGAGCCGGTCGACCAGGCGGTGGACGGCCGGCTCGGCGGCGACCTCGCGGCGCAGCGCGGCGACGTCGGCCTCGCCGAGGAGGTTGGCGCCGCCCAGCACGTTCTCGCCGAGCTTGTCGGCGTACTTGCGGGTCACCAGGTCGATCACCGCGCGGGCCGCGGCCGGGCGCGCCTCGTTGTGCACCCGGGAGGCGCTCCGGGCACGGGAGCGGACGCGGGCGGCGTCGGCCTTGGTGAACCGCAGCGGGGTGCCGTCGATGTCGAGCTCGAAGGGCCGGTCGATGACGGCCTGCCGGTCGCGCAGGGCGGCCGCGACGACGTCGGCCATCGCCAGCCGGCCCTTGACCTCGGCGACGTCGGGCCGCTCGAAGGCACGCGCCTGCAAACCGGGCCGCAGCCCGCCGAGGTCGGCCAGGACCACGCCGGTCTCGCCCAGGGACGGCAGGACGTCGGCGATGTAGCGGAGGAACGTCGGCGTCGGGCCGACGACGAGCAGGCCGCTGCGGGCCAGCCGCTCGCGGTGGGTGTAGAGCAGGTAGGCCGCGCGGTGCAGGGCGACGGCGGTCTTCCCGGTGCCCGGCCCGCCCTGGACGACGACCACGCCGCGGGAGTCGGCCCGGATGATCCGGTCCTGCTCGGCCTGGATGGTGCGGACGATGTCGGTCATCCGGCCGGTGCGGGTGGCGTTCAGGGCGGCCAGCAGCACCGATTCGCTGGCCGGGCCGGCCCGTTCGGCCACGTCGGGGGCGGTCAGGTCCAGCGTCTCGTCGGCGATGGAGTCGACCGTTCGGCCGCGGGTCCGGATGTGCCGGCGGCGCCGCACGCCGAGGTCGTGCAGCGGGGTGGCGGTGTAGAACGGCTGGGCGGCGGGGGCGCGCCAGTCGACCAGCAGCGGCTCCTCCGCGCCGTCCTCGGACGACAGGCCGATCCGGCCGATGTAGCGCGGCACCTCGGTGTCGTGCCGGTCCAGCCGGCCGAAGCAGAGGCCGCTCTCGGCGGCGTCGAGGGCGACGATCCGCTGGGTGTGCAGCTCCACCTGCGCCTCGCGCTCGCCGATGGCCTGCGGGTTGTGCGGGACCATGGCGAGCTGTTCCTCGAGCCGCCGCACCGTGCGGGCGCGCAGGTCGTCGAGCCGCGTGTACAGACCGCCCACGTACCGCTGTTCCTGCGCCAGCTCGGCCGCATGGGCGACCTCGGGCCGAACCGTCGACAAGCGCTTCTCTTCCCGTCCGAATTGCCGTAGTGCATTTCGACCGCCATTTGCGGCAAATTCCCATTGTGCACGTGCGCACCCTGGTGTGACGGCACCGGCGCTAGGGTGCCCGCGTGGGTGCCGGTGCGCTGTTCGCGCTGACGCTGCCGGGCCTGGTGGTCCTGCTGGTCGTCCTCGCCTCGCTCGAGCATGCCTGGTCGCGCCTCGGCCGCCGCAGCCGGCTGCACGGCCGCGAGCGGCACGCCCTGTCCGCGGGCGGGCTGGACGTCTTCTCCGCCGCGCTCGTCCCCGGAAAGGCCGTCGACCTCGAGCAGCAGCGGGCCCGGGAAGTGCGCCGGGACGACGTCGAGGACGGCGCGCCGCCGTACGGGCGCATCGACCTCGCCTCCGGCGTCGCCTACCTCGACCCGAGGTAGCTCTCGAGCCGGTCGGCGAGCTCGACCGGGTGACTCAGCGCCAGGCAGTGCCCGCCGGGCACCTCGTCGACGTCGAGGCCCAGCCGCTCCGCGGCGACCTTCCGCTGGAACTCGAGGGGGAACAGCCGGTCGTCGCGGCCGGCCACGGCCCGCGTGGGGACGGCGGGCCAGCGGTCGAGCGGCCACGGGTCCTCGAACGGCCGGCCGGACTGGGCGAACTCCTGCGACATGTACACCGCCGCCACGTCAGCGGGGACGTCGTGGAAGTACGTCTGCTCGTCGTCGAGCTCCGCGGGCAGGCCCAGCTGATGCCGGTACGCGGCGGCGGCCTCGCCCTGCCCGGTGGCGGTCCACCACTCGCCGCCGGTCTCACCGGGCAGCGGCACCATCCCGTTGAGCAGCACCAGCAGCTCGACCGGCACCCGCTCGCAGACCAGCGGTGCGGTGAGCCCGCCCATCGACTGGGCGACCAGGACGACGGGGGAGCGGCCGCCGATCGCCGCGACGACCGTGTCCGCGTAGGCCTCGAGTCCGGCGGAGTCGTCGCGGACCGGCAGCTCGACCGGCAGGGCACGATGCCCCCGGCCCTCCAGCTCGGTCACGAGGCGGTGCCAGAACAGGGTGTCCCCGCCGGCGCCGGGCACCAGCACGAAGGTCGTCATGGAGGGGAGACGGCCGCACCCGCCAGAACTCATCGCGGCAATTAGTTGGGTGGCAAGCGCAACCCGGACGTCACCTTCCGGACACAGATGCTCCCTACCGTTCTCCCTGAGCCACCAGGGAGGGGGAGAGAGCCATGAGCACGACCACGAAGGAGCGGACCACCTGGGTCTGCGACAACTGCAGAGGGATCACCTCGGCGGAGCGCAAGCGCTGCCGCGAGTGCGGGACGTCGCGCTACTGACGCCCTCCGCGGACCGCGGTCAGGCCGCCGGCGGGGCGCCGCGGAGACGGACGACGGCAGCTCGGTAGCGCCGCGCGCCGTACAGCCGCCAGGCGCGGCGGACCGACCACGGCAGGCCGCCGATCAGGCGGGCGCGGTCGTCGGCGCACGAGTCCTCGAGCGCCAGCCCGAGCACGAACAGCTGCTCGGCGGCCGACAGCCGGCAGTGCGACCGGGCGGCGATCGCCGTCCAGTCCTCCGTGGACAGGTGCCCGGCGAGCAGCGGGAGGAGGGTGCGCTCCT
>DASQTE010000347.1:0-3642 GCA_035642035.1 Blastococcus sp. | reverse complement strand
TGCTGCTGCGGATGCCCGACGGCTCGGTGCGCATCCTCGCGGAGATCACCGGGATGCTGGTCGGGGTGGACGCCTCGACCTCGCGGAGGACGGTCGTCCTCGACGTCCCCGTGGGATCGACGCTGCTGGCCTACACGGACGGGCTGATCGAGCGCCCGGGCGAGGACATGGACGACGGCATCCACGAGCTCTGCGAGCGCGTGGCCGCGGCGCCACCCGGCGCCGGACCCCGCGAGCTCTGCGACGCCGCCGTCAGCGGCGGCCTCGACCACCGGGACGACGTCGCGCTGATCGCCGTCCGCTTCGGCTGAACCCGTCCCTCAGGCGTCGCTGCGGTGCAGCAGCCCGTAGGAGCCGCGGTGGAACAGCAGCGGCCGCCGGTCGGGGTGCGCGCCGAGGTCGAGGACGCGGGCAACGACGATCGTGTGGTCCCCGCCGTCGTACTCGGCCCACAGCTCGCCGTCGATCCACGCGACGACGTCGTCGAGCACGGGGGACCCGTGCGGGCTCGGCGTCCAGGCGACGCCTGCGAACTTGTCGGCGCCGGACCGGGCGAAGTTCTGCGAGACGGCGTCCTGCCCCTCGGCCAGCACGTTGACGCAGAACCGGCCCATGTCGCGCAGCCGCGGCCAGGTCTGCGACGTCCGCGCCGGGGCGAAGGCGATCAGCGGGGGATCGAGCGACAGCGAGCTGAACGACTGGCAGGTGAAGCCGATCGGCCCGTCCTCGGTGTCCGCGGTGACGACGGTGACGCCGGACGCGAAGTGCCCGAGCACCTCGCGCATGAGCCGCGGGTCGACGATCGGGGGTGCGCCGTCGGGCGCCGGCCGGCCCATCAGCCGGGGACCGGGGCCGGCCGGGGGACCGAGCGGCCGCCGGCGCGGTAGAGCGAGCTCGGCAGCTCGTGCCCGACGGCCTCCTCGGTGACCCGGGCGGCGGCGAGGACGGCGTCGAGGTCCAGACCGGTCCGCACGCCGGACTCCTCCAGCAGGTAGACCAGCTCCTCCGTGGCGATGTTGCCGCTGGCCCCGGGCGCGAACGGGCAGCCGCCCAGACCGCCGACGGAGGAGTCCAGCTGGGTGACCCCCGCCTGGACCGCGGCGAGCGCGTTGGCCTGGCCGGTGCCCCGGGTGTCGTGGAAGTGCACGCCGACCGACACCCCCGGGCAGGCCCGGCGGACGGCGTCGAGCAGCTGGACGACGCGCAGCGGGGTCGTCGTGCCGATCGTGTCCCCCAGGCACAGCTGGTCGGCCCCGGCGGTGACGGCGGCGCGGGCGACGTCCACCGTGCGGGGGATGGGGGTACGGCCGTCGAACGGGCAGTCCCAGGCGGTGGCGATGACGACCTCGAGCGAACCGCCCGCGCCGTGGGCCAGGCCGGCGATCTCGCCCACCGCGGCGACGGCGTCGGCGGTGGGACGGCCGGCGTTCGCGCGGCTGTGGCTGTCCGAGGCCGAGACGACGTACTCGAGGTGGGCGATCCCGGCGTCGACGGCACGCACGGCACCGCGGGGGTTGGCCACCAGCGCCGACCAGTGCACGTCGCCCCAGCGGGACAGCTCCGCGGCGACCTGGTCGGCGTCGGCCAGCGCCGGCACCGCCTTCGGCGAGACGAAGGACGTCACCTCGATCCGGCGGACCCCCGTGGCGACGAGGGCCTCCAGCATCGCGAGCTTGGCGTCCAGCGGCAGCGGGGCCTCCAGCTGCAGGCCGTCGCGCATGCCCACCTCGCGGACGTCGACCGCCGTGGGCAGGACGAGGTCGAACTCGTTCACGTGGCGCTCCCTGACTGTCGGTGGTCCCCCGCATCCTGCACCTTCCGGAGAACACCCAGCCGGGTGACCCGGAACCGTTCCGTGACACCTCTTGCAGGAAACGGGGTAACGGTCACGCAAGATGTGGTCAACCGGAAGGAGGTGGCACGTGATCGAGGTCGTGGACGCGCTGCCTCCTGCCGACCGGCGGAGCGCTTTCGCCAACGCCCCGATGGGCATCGCCCTGACCACCCCCTCGGGCGTGCTGGTCGACGCCAACCCGGCCCTGTGCACGATGCTCGGGCGGGGCCCCGAGGAGCTGTCCGGCAGGTCGGTGCTGGACCAGGTCCACCCCGACGCCGCCGTGGCCGCCCGGGAGGCGCACGGGTCCTGGATCGCCTCGCCCGCACGCCCGATGCGGCACGAGACCCGGCTGCAGCGGGCCGACGGCACGGACGTGCCGGTGCAGGTCACCGCCTCGTGGGTCGCCGAGGGCCGCGACGGCCTGGCGGCGCACCTGGTGATGATCGTGGAGGACATCACCGAGCGGAAGGAGCTCGAGGCGCAGCTCGTGCACCGCTCGCTGCACGACCCGCTCACCGGGCTGCCGAACCGGCTGCTGTTCCAGGACCGGCTGTGGCACGCCCTCGAGCGCGGGCGCCGCGAGAACACCCCGACCTGCGTGCTGATCACCGACCTCGACGGGTTCAAGGCGATCAACGACGAGCTCGGCCACCCGATGGGCGACCTGGTCCTGGTGACCTTCGCCGAGCGGCTCCGGTCGGTGCTGCGGGCCAGCGACACCGCGGCCCGGCTGGGCGGCGACGAGTTCAGCATCGTCTGCGAGAACACCGAGCCGGCCGACGCCGAGGTGCTCGCGGAGCGGTTGCGCGCGTCGGTGACCGAGCCCCTGGAGCTCAGCGGGGCGACGGTGTCGGTGGGGCTGAGCATCGGGATCGGCTCGGTGGCCGGCGGCGACCACCCCGGCGACGTCTACGAGCGGGTGATCCGCGAGGCCGACGACGCGATGTACGCCGACAAGGTGCGCCGCCGGAAGAGGCCTCGGCAGGAGCCCTGACCGATCAGCCGGCCGCGGCCCACCCGCGGACCTGCGGACGACGGGCGAAGACCGCCGTCAGGACCGGCAGGGGCAGGGCGAGGACGACGGTGACCAGCATGCCCACGCGCGCGTCGCCGTCCAGCGTGGCCAGGCCGACGACGAGGACGAGGGCGAGCACCGCGACCGAGGTCAGCGCGGCCCGGAAGAGGAGCTCCGCCGTCCGCCGGCCGAGCAGGGCCGCGGCGCCGGCGACGATCGCGACCGCGCACGGGATGCCGAGCAGCATGAGCAGCGTGGAGGGGTCGTCGTCGCCGTCGAGCACGGACACGAGGATCCCGAGCATGACCAGCGCGGTGAGCCCGCCGGAGACGTGACCGAGCACGGCGGCGGCGGTGGCCGCGCTCGGCCGGGCCGGGCCGTACGGCCACTGCAGCGACGCGGCGAACCTGGGTCCGTACGGCGGCATCGCGCCGTACCCGGGCGGCGGACCGTACACGGGTTGCCAGTAGCCGGGCGGCGGGCCGTAGCCGGGCGGCGGGCCGTAGCCGGGCTGCGCGGGACCCGGCGGCGGGTAGCTCCCCGGCGGGTAGGCGTCCCAGTCCTGCGTGCTGCCCTCACCGTGCATGGCGCCAGTCTGCCGTCGGCACGAGGACGTCCGGCCGTGCCGCCGGGGCGTGTCACCCGGTAGGGCGGCTCAGCCGCCCAGTGCCGCGGTGACGACGGCGCGGGCCTCCTCCTGGACCTGGGCCAGGTGCTCGGGACCGCGGAAGGACTCGGCGTAGATCTTGTAGACGTCCTCGGTGCCCGAGGGCCGCGCCGCGAACCACGC
>DASQTE010000346.1:0-4373 GCA_035642035.1 Blastococcus sp. | reverse complement strand
TCAGACCGGCGAGGTCCACCCCGAGGTCCTTGGCCAGCTTCCGCACCGGCGGCTTGGCCAGCACCGACACGCTTGCTGAGCCGACCGCCGCCGGCGACGGCATCGCCTGGGCTGACCGGGGCGACGCCGGGATCGACTCGGCCATCGCCGCCCCACCCCCTGCACCGCCAGGGACACCGCCCGCCGCTCCAGCACTCGTGTCAGCGCCAGCGGGGGCACCCCCGACCGCGCCGCCCGCTGGCCCAGCGCCGGCCCCGTTCGCGAGACCGGCCTCGGCACCGCCCGTGACGCCGGCCGCGGCATCGGCCGCGGCACTGCCCGCCGCACCGGCGTCGGCACCCTTGCGGGGCCGACGCTTGGCGGTGACCGACCGCGGCCCGTACCCGACGAGCACCGAGGTCCGCCCACCCGGCGCCGGGCCTCCGATGAGGCCCGGCTCGACCGGCTCGTCCTCGGACGGACGCGGGATTGCCGGCGCCATGTCGTCCCGCAGGGCGTCCGCGGTCGCCGGCGCCTCGGCCGCCGGCTGCGACTGCACCGCGGCCGGCACGCCGGGCGCCCCGTCCGGGTCCACGTCGACGGTGATGATCGGGGTCCCGACGTCCACCGTGGACCCCTCGGTCACCAGCAGCTCGGTGACCACGCCCGCGTACGGGCTGGGCAACTCGACCGCCGCCTTCGCGGTCTCGATCTCGACCAGTGTCTGGTTGACCGTCACGTGGTCACCGGGCTGGACGTACCACTTGAGGATCTCGGCCTCGGTGAGCCCTTCTCCGGCGTCGGGAAGCCTGAACTGCTTGAAGGTCGGCACACGATCTCCTAGAAGGCGAGCGAGCGGTCGACGGCGTCGAGGACCCGGTCGAGGTCGGGAAGGTAGTCCTCCTCCAACCGGGACGACGGGTAGGGCGTGTCGAAGCCGGTCACCCTCAGGACCGGCGCCTGCAGCGAGTAGAACGCCTCCTCGGTGACCCGGGCGGCGAGCTCGGCACCCATCCCGAGCGTCGACGGGGCCTCGTGCACGACGACCAGCCGGCCGGTTCGTCGCACCGACTCCAGCACAGTCCCGGTGTCCAGGGGGGACAGCGACCGCAGGTCGATCACCTCGAGCTGGTGCCCGTCCTCCTCGGCCGCGGTGGCGGCGTCCAGGGCGACCCGGACCATCGGCCCGTACGCCGCCACGGTCACGTCGGTGCCGGCCCGGAGCACGCGGGCTTGGTGCAGCGGGTCGGGGGTGGCGCCGGTGTCGACCTCGGCCTTCTCCCAGTAGCGCCGCTTGGGCTCGAAGAAGATCACCGGGTCGTCGGCGGCGATCGCCTGCTGGATCATGTGGTACGCATCCACTGCGTTGGAGCAGGCCACCACCTTGAGCCCGGCGGTGTGCGCGAAATACGCCTCCGGAGACTCGCTGTGGTGCTCGACGGCGCCGATGCCGCCGCCGAACGGGATGCGGATGGTGACCGGCAGCCGGGTCCGGCCCTTGGACCGGTAGTGCATCTTGGCCAACTGGCTGACGATCTGGTCGAACGCCGGGTAGACGAAGCCGTCGAACTGGATCTCGCAGACCGGCCGGTAGCCCCGCATGGCGAGCCCGATCGCGGTCCCGACGATGCCGGACTCAGCGAGCGGGGTGTCGATCACCCGGTCCTCGCCGAAGTCCTTCTGCAGGCCGTCGGTCACCCGGAAGACGCCGCCGAGCTTGCCGACGTCCTCGCCCATGATCAGGACCTTGGGGTCGTCCTCCATGGCGCGGCGGAGACCCTCGTTGAGCGCCTTCGCGATCGTGAAGGTCGCCATCAGTGATCCGCCCCCTCGAAGGAGTCGAGATAGCTGGCGAAGCCGGTGCGCTGCCGCTCCAGGTGCGGCGTCGGCTCGACGTACACCTCGTCGAAGATGCTCAGCGGCTCCGGGTCGGGCAGCTCCACGCAGCCCCGGCGGAGCCGGACGGCGAGCTCGTCGGCCTCGCGCTCGATCGCCTCGAAGAAGCCGGCGTCGGCGCCGCCGGACCGGGACAGGTAGGCCTTCACCCGCTCGATCGGGTCCCGCAGGCGCCACATCTCCAGCTCGCTGGCCAACCGGTAGCGCGTCGGGTCGTCGGAGGTGGTGTGCGCCCCCATCCGGTAGGTGTAGGCCTCGATGAAGGTCGGGCCCTGCCCCGTCCGGGCGGCGTCCAGCGCCGACCGGGTGACCGCGAGGCAGGCCAGCACGTCGTTGCCGTCCACCCGCACGCCGGGGAAGCCGAAGCCGAGCGCCCGCTGGTAGAGCGGGATGCGGGTCTGCTTCTCGATCGGCTCGGAGATCGCCCACTGGTTGTTCTGGCAGAAGAAGACCAGCGGGGCGTTGAAGACGCTGGCCCACACAAATGCCTCGTTGACGTCGCCCTGACTGGACGCGCCGTCGCCGAAGTAAGCGATCACCGCGTCCTCGCTGCCGTCGCGCTGGACGCCCATCGCGTACCCGGTCGCGTGCAGCGTCTGCGAACCGATGACGATGGAGTAGATGTTGAAGTTGCGCTCCTTGGGGTCCCAGCCGCCCAGGTCGGTGCCCCGGTAGAGACCCAGCAGCTGCAGCGGGTCCACCCCGCGACACCAGGCCACGCCGTGCTCCCGGTAGCTCGGGAAGGCCATGTCGCCGGGTCGCAGCGCCCGGCCGGAGCCCACCTGAGCGGCCTCCTGGCCGAGCAGCGACGCCCAGATCCCGAGCTCGCCCTGCCGCTGCAGGGCGGTCGCCTCGACGTCGACGCGCCGTACCAGCACGAGGTCGCGGTAGAGGTCGCGGACCTCCTCGGCCGAGATGTCGAGTGGGTAATCGGGATGCTCCACGCGCTCACCCTCCGGGGTGAGCAGCTGGACGAGATCAGGCCCAGCGGTGGGATCCGGCGGGGCGGCGACGCCGATTTCACCCAAGGTCATGCGTCTCTCCTCGCTCAAACTCCGCGCGGGATCGCCGCGCGGGGCGGACCGGCACCGGTGGTCGGCGCCGGGGTGTCGGCGTCGGGCCCACCGCACGCCGGAGCGTGCGAACGAACGCTGCCCCTATCGTCGCAGACGGCGGAACCCGCTTGACCCGGCAAGCCTGCGCCAGGTCAGCGCGATGGTGCCAGGGCGGTCAGCAACCTGTGGACGACGCTCCCGCGTGTGGACAACGAGATGACGGCACTGTCGGGACGCTGCTACTCATCCGGGTCATGACCGTTCCGACCACCGTTGCCGCCGGTCAGCTCCGCCGGCAGCTCCCGGGCGTGCAGCACCACCAGGCGGGACACCGCCCGGGTGAGCACGACGTAGAGCCGGCGCAGGCCGCGCGGCTCTGCCTCGACGATCGCCGCCGGCTCCAGCACCACGACATGGTCGAATTCGAGGCCCTTGGCGAGCGTCGCCGGGACCAGGGAGACGCGCGGGACGGCCCCGCCCGGATCCTGGGCCGCCTCCTCGTCCGGGTCGTCCGCCGGCTCCTCGCCGCCCAGCAGCAGGTGCGGCACGCCGGCCGCGCGCAGCGCCCGTCCCACGGACGCTACGTCGGCGTCCGCGACGATCACCCCGACCGACCCCTCCTCGGACAGCGCCTCGGCCGCCTCCTGCGCCGCCGCGGCGGTCACCTCCGTGACGGACCGGATCCGCAGGCCACCGGCCGCCCCGCGGACCGAGGTGGCCGGCTGCAGGCCGACCGCGAGGTGCGGCAGCAGCCGGTTCGCCAGCGCGATCACGTCCGCCGGCACGCGATAGCCGCGGGTGAGCGGCTCGATCCGGGCGTCCGGCTTGCCCAGGTGGTTGAGCGTCACCCGCCAGTCCGGCGTGGACCAGGGCGTGGTGCCCTGTGCCAGGTCGCCGAGCACCGTGACCGAGCCGGTGGGGCAGCGCCGGGCGATGCCGCGACACTGCATCGCGGACAGGTCCTGCGCCTCGTCCAGCACCACGTGGCCGTACGAGTCGGGCCGGGTGAGCAGGCCCGCGACCTCGTCGACGAGCACGGCATCGGCGGCCGACCAGCGGGCGGAGCGGACCGAGCGCGGTGGTCGCGGCCAGAGCAGCAGCTCCTGCTCGGCCGGGTCGAGCAGCCCGCGGGCGGCGACGGCGAGCCGGGCCGGGTCGGTGAGCAGGTCGTGCACCAGTCCGGCCGGGTCGAGCGGGGGCCAGACCGCGGCGACGAAGTCCCGCACCGCGGCCGACCGGGCGATCCGGGCGGTCTCCGCGTCCGAGGGCGCCCCGCCGGCCTCCTCCCGCTGTCGGCGGACGTCCTCGGCGACCAGCAGGTGCAGCCGCTCGCGGGCGATGTCGTAGTGGACGCCGCCCCGCCGCAGGTCGTCGACGTAGCGGCGGAGGCGCTCCGGCGGAATCCGGTAGCGGCGAGTGCCGACGACGACGACCACGCCGTCC
>DASQTE010000345.1:0-10748 GCA_035642035.1 Blastococcus sp. | reverse complement strand
CTGGATCGCCATGGACCCGGCGGCCGCCAGGGCCAGGCGCAGCGGCCGCACCGCCTTGAACGACCCGTGCGTGAAGTGGCGGTGGTAGCCGACCGTCACGCCGAGCAGGGTCAGGTAGTAGAAGCCGACGGCGAGACCGACGTCGAGCCAGGACATGCCCCAGCCCCACACGGCCGGGACGACCGCGACCAGGGCCAGGAAGGGGACGGCGACGATCACCGAGAGCGTGACGATCTCGAGCGAGCTCTTGTGCCGGCCGATGGCGTTGGCAGGCAGTCCGGCGTGCGGGTCCGCGAGTGGGGGAGCCGTGGGCCGGGTGAGAGCGGGAGCGGACAAATGAACTCCTGAGCAGTGATTGGGCCTCGCGCGCGCGGGTCGGCGAACCGGATCCGCGCTGTGGCTACGTACCCGTAACCTACGGCAGCGTAGGGAGACCGGCGACCCGGCCTCCGTGCCCGGTGGGTGCCCCGGCGGCCCGGCGGCCCTAGGCTCGCCCCGGGTGCCGGAGATCGGTGGCACCCCCGTGGGCGGCCGGACCGCGCCACGGGTGGGGGATGGGGTAATCGGCAGCCCGCCGGCCTTTGGAGCCGTGCAGTCTCGGTTCGAGTCCGAGTCCCCCAGCGACAACTCGCCGCTCGTCTGAGGAGATCCGTGATCGCGCAGGAGTCGTCCCCCTCCCCGGCGGTGGCCGCCGTCGTCGTCCTCGCCGCGGGCCAGGGCACCCGCATGCGCTCGGCGACGCCCAAGGTCCTGCACACGCTCGGGGGGCGCAGCCTGCTCGGCCACGTGCTGGCCGCCGCGGAGCCGCTGTCGGCCGGCACGACCGTCGTCGTGGTCGGTTCCGGCCGGGACCAGGTGGAGGCCCACCTCGCGGACGTCGCCCCGGGCGCCCTGGCGGTCGTGCAGGAGCAGCAGCTCGGTTCGGGCCACGCGGCCGAGGTCGCCCTGGCCGCGGTGCCCGACCTCGAGGGTTCCGTCCTCGTCGTCAACGGGGACTCGCCGCTGCTGACCAGCCGGACGCTCGCCGGCCTCGTGACGGCCCACGACGCCGCCGGCAGCGTCTTCACCGTCCTCACCGCCGAGGTCGACGACCCCACCGGCCTCGGCCGGATCGTCCGGGACGAGCGGGGCGCGCCCCGCGCCATCGTCGAGGAGCGCGACGCCACCGACGAGCAGCGCGCCATCCGCGAGGTCAACGCCGGGGTCTACGTCGCCAACGCGGCCACCCTGCGCCGTGTCCTCGCCGGACTCGGGACGTCCAACGCGCAGGGCGAGCAGTACCTCACCGACGCGCTCGCCCCGCTGGTCGACGGCGGGGCGCCGACCGCAGCCGTCCGCGCCGACGACCCCGACGACGTCCTCGGCTGCAACGACCGCCGGGAGCTGGCCGAGCGCCGCCGCACCCTCAACGACCGCGTGCTCGACGACCTGATGCGCAGCGGCGTCACCGTCGTCGACCCGCAGACCACCTGGGTCGACGTCACCTGCTCCGTCGGCGCGGACGCCGTCCTCGAGCCCGGCACCCAGCTGCGCGGGACCACGTCGGTGGCCGGCGGCGCCGTCGTCGGCCCGGACACGACCCTGGTCGACTGCGCCGTCGCGGAGGGCGCGAGCGTCGTCCGGTCGCACTGCCTCGGCGCGGCGATCGGGCCGCAGGCCACCGTCGGCCCGTTCAGCTACCTGCGCCCCGGGACCCGCCTCGAGCGCGGCGCGAAGGTCGGCGCCTTCGTCGAGACCAAGAACGTGCATGTCGGCGAGGGCTCGAAGGTGCCGCACCTGTCCTACGTCGGCGACGCGAGCATCGGCCGCGGCGCCAACATCGGCGCGGCGACCGTGTTCGTCAACTACGACGGCGTCGCCAAGCACCACACGACGATCGGCGACCAGGTGCGGATCGGGTCCGACACCATGCTCGTGGCGCCGGTCACGGTCGGGGACGGCGCCTACACCGCGGCGGGCTCCGTGATCACCTCGGACGTGCCCCCGGGGGCCATGGCCGTCGCGCGGTCGCCCCAGCGGAATGTGGCAGGCTGGGTGCGCCGCCGCCGCTCCGGGACGCCCGCGGCCGAGGCTGCCGAAGCGGCCGAGCGCCGGGCGGAGGCACCTGCGGGGGACCGGTCCGACGCCCCCCGGACGCACACCGACACACAGGGACGACGAAGCCGATGAGCGCCATCCGGCAGGCGAACAGCAAGAGCCTGATGCTCTTCTCGGGACGGGCCTACCCGGAGCTCGCCACCGAGATCGCCGGGCACCTCGGCGTCACCCCCACCCCGACCGCGTCCTACGAGTTCGCCAACGGCGAGCTGTTCGTCCGGTTCGAGGAGTCCGTCCGCGGCTGCGACGCCTTCGTCGTGCAGAGCCACACCGCGCCGATCAACACCTGGCTCATGGAGCAGCTGATCATGGTCGACGCGCTCAAGCGCGCCTCGGCCAAGCGGATCACCGTCGTCGCCCCGTTCTTCCCCTACGCCCGGCAGGACAAGAAGCACCGCGGCCGCGAGCCGATCTCCGCCCGCCTGGTCGCTGACATGTTCAAGACCGCGGGCGCCGACCGGCTCATGGCCGTCGACCTGCACACCGCCCAGATCCAGGGCTTCTTCGACGGCCCGGTCGACCACCTCTTCGCCCTCGACCTGCTGGTCGGCCACGTCTGCGAGAAGTGGGGCGACCGCGAGCTCACCGTCGTCTCGCCGGACTCCGGCCGCGTGCGGGTGTCCGAGCGCTGGAGCGACAAGCTCGGCGGCGTGCCGCTGGCCTTCATCCACAAGACCCGCGACCCGATGCGCCCCAACGAGGTCGTCGCCAACCGCGTCGTCGGTGAAGTCGAGGGCCGGGTCTGCATCCTGGTCGACGACATGATCGACACCGGCGGCACCATCGTGAAGGCGGCCGAGACGCTCTTCGAGGCCGGCGCCGCCGACGTCATCGTCACCGCGACCCACGGCGTCCTCTCCGGCCCCGCCGTCGACCGGCTGAAGAACAGCAAGATCAGCGAGGTCATCGTGACCAACACGCTGCCCATCGAGCCGGAGCGCCTGTTCGACAAGCTCACCGTCCTCTCGATCGCCCCGCTGCTGGCGCGCGCGATCAAGGAGGTCTTCGAGGACGGCTCCGTGACCAGCCTGTTCGACGGCGCCAGCTGAGGTCCGCCGGGAACGGTGTGCGCGGGTCGGCAGGAATCGACCGCAGAACTGCCGATCGGCGCACACCGAACCGGGGCGTGGCTGCGCTCGGGTACCCTGGGCCTGTTGCCCGGCGAGGGAGCGGTGTCGCTGCTCCGTGATCGACGTGCGTCCGCCCTCAGGGGTGGGCCCGCGCTCGTGCGCCGGTCCGCAGACCCGATCCACCTCCTGAGGAGCACATCCACCGTGGCTGACTTCCGCCTCGAAGCCGAGATCCGCACCGAGTTCGGCAAGGGCAGCGCACGTCGCACCCGCCGTGCCGGTCGCGTCCCCGCCGTCCTGTACGGGCACGGCCAGGACGTCGTCCACCTGTCGCTGCCGGCCCGCGAGTTCGCCGCGGCGCTGCGCAACGGCGGCAGCAACGCCCTGCTCACCGTCGTCCTCGACGGCGAGGAGCAGCTCGCCCTGACCAAGGCGGTGCAGCGCGACCCGATCAAGCGGGTCCACGAGCACGTCGACCTGGTCATCGTGCGCCGCGGCGAGAAGGTCACCGTCGACGTCCCGATCGTCGTCGTGGGCGAGACCGGCCCCGACACCCTGGTGAGCATCGAGCTCAACACCGTCTCGGTCCAGGTCGCCGCCACGGACATCCCCGAGTCGATCGAGGTCGACGTCACCGGCCGCGGTGTGGGCGAGGGCTTCACCGTCGCCGACCTGCCCCTGCCGAGCGGCGCGACGCTGCTCACCGACGCCGAGGCGCTGGTCGTCAACCTGATGGCCGCCCCGACCGCCGAGGCCCTCGAGGCCGAGCTGGAGGAGGCCGAGGCCGAGGCGGGCATCGAGCGCGAGGAGTCCGACGCGGCTGCCGAGGGCGCCGGCCAGGGCGACGTCGTCCCCGAGCCGCAGGACCAGGGCAGCGGCGAGTCGGTCGAGTCGACCGAGAACAGCTGAGGCATCCGCTGAGCGACCGCACGAGCCCCGGGGGCGCCGGCACTGCCGGCGCCCCCGGTTCGCGCGTGCCCGAGGGGCCCTTCCTCGTCGTGGGGCTGGGCAACCCCGGCCCGGGCTATGCCGGCAACCGGCACAACGTCGGCGTCATGGTGCTCGAGGAGCTGGCCGCCCGCGCCGGCGTCCGGCTGTCGGCCGGCAAGGGCGCCCGTGCGCGTTCCCTCGCGGGTGAGGGCCGGCTCGCCGGCCGCCGGGTCGTCCTCGCCCGGCCCCTGACCTACATGAACGAGTCGGGGAGCCCCGTCCGCGGGCTGCTGGACTACCACCACCTCCCCGTCGAGGACCTCGTCGTCGTGCACGACGAGCTCGACCTGCCGTTCGGCACCGTGCGCCTCAAGCGCGGCGGAGGAGAGGGCGGGCACAACGGCCTCCGGTCGATCTCCCGCTCGACCGGCACCAAGGACTACCTGCGGGTTCGTGTCGGCATCGGCCGCCCGCCGGGCCGGCAGGACCCCGCCGACTTCGTCCTCAAGGACTTCTCCGCCGTCGAGCGCAAGGAGCTCGACCTCCTGCTCGGCGAGGCCGCGGACGCCCTCGAGGCGCTCCTGGTCAAGGGGCTCGACGCAGCCCAGAACGAGGTCCACCCGCGCACCTGAGCGCACCGGCCGGTGGCGGCCTTCATACCTCCCGAAAGGGTGAACCACCCCCGTCCCGCGTTGACCCACCCGTGACGCTCTGTGAGTGTCGTCCGGGCGTCGAGCGCACGCAGGGAGCATTTCCCTTGCCTGCGGGCACCGTTTTCCGGTGGCCCGTGGCGCTTGACTACTGAGCGTCAACGGGGGGCCAAGATGCTGCTGGACTCGACAGGGCTGCCGAGCGGCCTGGAGCGCGTGCCCGGACCTCGGTCGGGGTCGGGCGGTGCGGCTCAGGGCGTCGTTCCCCGGCCGGCCCGGATCCCCGCTCGCGGGGGGACCGCGACCTGGGCCCGGCGCTACGCCCTCGCGCTCGCCGCGTTCGAGACGGTCGCCGCGGCAGCTGCCGGCGCCAGCGTCGTCCTGGCGCAGGGTGGGGAGGTCCCGGTCACGGGCTCGCTGCTCTGGGGTGCGGTCGGTCTCGTCGCCGCCTGGCCGCTGGTCCTGCTCGGCGTCGGCGCCTACTCCGAGCGCGCCTTCGGCACCGGCAGCGAGGAGTACCGCCTCGTCGGCAAGGCCGGGTTCGCCCTCCTCGCCCTCGCGGGCTTCCTCTCCTACGCCGCCGCCCTGGACCTCAGCCGGGCCCTGGTGGTCGTCGCCGTCCCCGCCCTCGCGGTCGTCAGCCTGATCAGCCGGTTCGGAGCCCGCGTGCAGCTGCGCCGGCTGCGCGCCCGAGGCCACTGCACCCGGCGGGTGGTCGTCGTCGGCCGCGGCGGTGCGGCGCTCGAGCTGTCCGCGCGCGTGCGCCGGGAGAACTTTGCCGGGCTCGACGTCGTCGGCCTGTGTGTCACCCAGGGTGACCGCGACCGGGTGGCCGGCGTGGCCGACGTCCCGGTCGGCGGTCTCGAGGACGTCGTCGCGATGGTCGCCCGCCTCGGCGCCGACACCATCGCCGTGACGTCGGCGAGCGAGACGGCCGCACAGTACCTCCGGCAGCTGTCCTGGCAGCTCGAGGGCACCGGGATCGAGCTGCTCGTCGCCCCCGGCCTCATCGAGGTGGCCGGTCCCCGGCTGCACATCCGCCCCTTCGAGGGCCTGCCGCTGCTCGCGGTCGAGCAGCCGCGCTTCGAGGGCTGGCGTCGCGTGGTCAAGAGCGGCATGGACCGCTCCGTGGCCGCTCTGGCCCTGCTCGTCCTCGCGCCCGTGCTGCTCGCGATCGCCATCGCGGTGCGCGCTGAGAGCGCCGGCCCGGTGCTCTACCGGCAGGAGCGCGTGGGCCACAACGGGCAGCCCTTCACGATGCTGAAGTTCCGCAGCATGGTGGTCGACGCCGACCGGCAGGTCGACCAGTTGCGCGACGCGAACATCTCCGACGGGCTGCTCTTCAAGATGCGCGAGGACCCCCGGGTGACCCGGGTCGGGCGGTGGCTGCGCCGGCTCTCGCTCGACGAGCTCCCGCAGCTGCTCAACGTGCTCGGCGGATCCATGTCGCTGGTCGGGCCCCGTCCGCCGCTGCCGGTCGAGGTCGCCCGCTACGACTCGTCGGTGAGCCGTCGCCTGCTGGTGAAGCCTGGCCTGACCGGCCTCTGGCAGGTCTCCGGCCGCAGCGACCTCCCCTGGGAGGAGGCCGTCCGGCTGGACCTCCGGTACGTCGAGAACTGGTCGCTGGCGACCGATCTGCTGATCATCGGCAAGACCGCCAGGGCCGTGCTCAGCCGGTCCGGCGCGTACTGACCGGCACCCCCTTCCGGGGGTCACCCCGTGGGGGCACGCCGTCCCCCGAGCGGGGTTCGGAGCGCTCCAGGAGCGCCATCCTTCAGTAGCGGTGCGTCACGTGACGCGCCGAAGGGGGAGATCAGGTCTCCGCCGGCGACCGACAAGGACGGGACTTTCGATGCGGATCGCGCTGCTCGGAACGCGGGGGGTCCCCGCCCGGTACGGCGGCTTCGAGACAGCGGTGGAGGAGGTCGGCCGGCGCCTCGCCGAGCGAGGCCACCAGGTCGTCGTCTACTGCCGCACCGCGGACGGCCAGGAGCGCCCGGCACGGCACCTGGGCATGGAGCTGGTGCACCTGCCCGCCGCCCGGAAGCGCTCCCTCGAGACGCTCAGCCACTCCGCGCTGTCCGTCGCCCACCTGCTGGCCCACCGGGTCGACGCCGCGTTCCTGTTCAACGCCGCGAACGCGCCGCTGCTGCCCGTGCTGCGCGCCGCCCGCATCCCCGTCGCCACGCACGTCGACGGTCTGGAGTGGAAGCGCGCCAAGTGGGGCCCGCTCGGTCAGCGCTACTACCGCGCCGCCGAGAGCCTGGCCGTGCGCTGGTCCGACGGCCTGATCGCCGACGCGCAGGGCATCGCCGACTACTACCGCCACGAGTTCGGTGCGCCCACGACCCTGCTCACCTACGGGGCGCCGATCATCGACCCGGGGTCGGACCGGCTCGCCGACCTCGACCTGACCTCCGGTGGCTACCACCTCGTCGTCGCCCGCTTCGAGCCCGAGAACCACGTCGACCTGATCGTCGAGGGCTACGTCCGCAGTGCCGCGACCAAGCCGCTGGTCATCGTCGGGTCGGCGCCGTACTCCGACGCCTACACCGCGCGGGTCCACGCCGCGGCCGACTCCCGGGTGCGCTTCCTCGGTGGCGTCTGGGACCAGGTGCAGCTCGACCAGCTGTACGCCCACAGCTACACCTACCTGCACGGCCACTCGGTGGGCGGCACCAACCCCTCCCTGCTGCGTGCGATCGGCGCGGGCGCCGCCGTCCTGGCCTACGACGTCGACTTCAACCGCGAGGTCGTCGCGGACTCCGGGCGGTTCTTCGGCAGTCCCGCGGACGTCGCCACGCTGGTCGAGGCGGCCGAGGCCGACCCGACCGGCGTGCGGCACCGCGGCCAGCGGGCCCGCGACCTGGCCGGGGCCTACGACTGGGACGACGTCGCGGCCGGCTACGAGGAGCTCGCCCTGCGGCTCGCCGGGCGGCACTTCCCCAGCTCCCGCCCGACCGGCCGCCGGATGGGCGTCCCCGAGCGGACCCTGTCGGTGGTGCCGGCTCCGCGACCGGCCATGCGCGACGAGTCCCTGGACGAGGGCACCGGCGTCGTGCGGTTCCCCGGGGCCCAGCAGTGACCGCCGGGACCCAGGTGCGCCCCGCGGCGCCGAAGACCGGTTCCTTCCGGGCGACGCTGCAGCGGCTCGCCGGCGCGCAGAAGGGCTCGGCCGGCGCCCCGGCGTACTCGCGCTTCGTGAACCGCAAGCTCGGCCGCGTCCTGGCCGCGCTGGCCTTCCACGCCGGGTTGACCCCCAACGCGGTCACCGGCATCAGCGCCGCCTTCACCGGCACCGGGATCGCGATCCTGTTACTGCTCCCGCCGTCATGGGCGTCGGGCCTGGCGATCGCCGGCTGCCTCGTCGTGGGGTACGCCTTCGACGCCGCGGACGGGCAGCTCGCGCGGCTCCGCGGCGGCGGCTCGCCGGCGGGGGAGTGGCTCGACCACATGGTCGACGCCGTGAAGCTGCTCAGCATCCACCTCGCCGTCCTCGTCGCGCTGTACCGCTCCGAGGCCGTCGAGATCGGGCCCCTGCTGCTGATCCCGGTGGGCTACTGCATCGCCGACGGCGCCCTCTTCTTCGCGATGATGCTGAACGAGGCCCTGCGCGCACGGCACGGCGCGGCCACGCGAGCGCAGCCCTCGGACGCCAGGACCGGCCTGGCCCGGTCGCTGGTGTCGCTGCCCACCGACTACGGCGTCCTCGCCCTGGTCTTCGTGCTCTGGGGTGCGCCCGCTCTGTTCGTGCCCGGCTACGCCGTGCTCTTCGCCGCGACGGCGGCACATCTGGCCCTCGGGTCGAGAAAGTGGTTCCGCGAGATGGGAAGGCTGCCCCGATGACCGACGCACCCCGGAGCGACGCTCCGGCCGACGGACGCACTCCCTGGTACCGGCGCCGGCTGCCCTTGGCCGCTGCCGCGCTGGTCGTGGTCGCAGCCGTCGTCGCCGCGGCGCTCGTCCTCGGCGGCCGCCCCGGCAGCCAGGAGGCCGGCGAGCGGGAAGCGGCCGGGACGACGGCACCGGCCTCCACCGCACCGGCCACCACGGCCCCGCCCCCGCCCCTGGTCCCGCCGGCCGACCCGAACGCCCTGCCGGTGGTCGCCGACCAGCTCCCGCCGGCCCTGCCGGCGGCAGCGCTCGACGACCCGGTGGACCTCGAGGGCGTCACGGTCGAGGTGCCCACCATCGAGGAGATCGAGGCGGAGGCCCAGGGCAAGGGCAGCATCGCCGGCCCCGCCGTCCGCGTCACCGTCCGGCTCCGGAACGGCACGGCAGCACCGCTGCCCCTGGACGACGCCGTGGTCACCCTGACCTTCGGCGCCGACTCGGCGCCGGCCTCGCCGGTGGAGGACTCCTCGGTGGCCCGCTTCAGCGGCACGCTGGAGCCGGGCGACGCGGGCGAGGGCGTGCACGTCTTCCGCGTGCCCGCGGACCAGCGCGGGGCGGTCACCGTCCAGGTCGCCGTCCGGCCGGGCGCGTCCGTCGTCACCTTCGCGGGTGCGGTGGACTGACCCAGCAGCACGACGCCGGCGGCGTCGGTAGGGCTCGCGCCCGGCCGGCGCCGCCGTCGTCGTGCGCGGCCACGACCAGCGCCCCGACCGTGATCACGCACGGTGACACGTACGGGTGAACCGCTATCCGAAGTTGCAGAACGTCACCAATACAGGGGATTACGCCCGCTGCTCGTCACCCATAGTGTCGGCGCGTCACCACCGGGATCACCCGTAGTGACCGTCGACATCCACGGGGGATTCGAGTCATGTCAGCACGTCCGGCCACGTCGCCGTCGTCCTTCCTCGCCGGGCTGCTCAGCCTGCTGCTCCTCGCCGGCGTCCTGGGGCTCCTCGCCCCGCACCCCGCACGCGCGGACTCCGCGCCGCTCGACCCGGCGAACCCGGCGACGCCGGCGACGGTGACGGCCGACCCGCTGCCGACCGCCCAGATCAACGGCGTCGCATGGGCTCAGGCCGTCGTCGGCAACACGGTCTACGTGGCCGGGCAGTTCACCCGCGCGCGTCCGGCCGGCGCCGCACCCGGAACCCAGGAGGTCGTGCGCAACCACCTGCTGGCCTACGACATCAGGACCGGCGAGCTCATCCCGGGCTTCGCGCCGGTGCTCAACGCGCAGGCGCTGTCGATCGCCGCGACGCCTGACGGCTCACGGATCTTCGTCGGCGGTGACTTCACCTCGGTCGACGGCCAGGTACGCAACCGGATCGCGGCCTTCAGCACGGCCACCGGGCAGCTCGTCGCCGACTTCCGGCCGGCCTTCAACAGCCAGGTCACCGCGCTCGCGGTCACCGACACGACGGTGTACGCGGGCGGGTGGTTCACCGCCGTGGGCACGACCCCCCGCCGTTACGTCGGCGCGGTCTCGGCGAGCAACGGCGCCCTGCTGCCGTGGGCGCCGGCGCTGAGCCCCGGGAACATCGCATCCCCCGCGGCCACGGTCCTGGGCCTGACCGTCACCAGCGGTGGGCAGCAGGTCGTGCTGGCCGGGCGTTTCGGCTACATCAACGGCATCGCGGCCACAGGTGTCGGGGCCGTGCACGCGACGACGGGCGCGACCCGTCCCTTCGCCGTCAACCAGCTAATCACGAACCAGGGTGCGCACGCCGCGGTCTACAGCCTGACCAGCGTCGGGGACACGGTGTACGGGACGGGCTACACCTTCGGGTCCCCGGGCAACTTCGAGGGGACCTTCGCCGCCGCCGCCAATGGTGGCGCCGTCCGCTGGATCCACACCTGCCACGGCGACACGTACTCCGCCTTCCCGTCGAACGGCGTGGTGTACCAGGCCTCGCACGCGCACAACTGCACGAACATCGGGAGCTTCCCCGAGCAGAGTCCGCAGGTGTTCAACTACGGCACGGCCGTCAGCGACGCTGTGGCCGGCACCCTCGGCTCGCAGAACACCGTGGAGCGGGTGATCGCCGGTCAGCCGGCGCCGGCGCTGCTCCCCTGGTTCCCCACCTTCTACGCCGGGTCCTACACC
>DASQTE010000344.1:0-10101 GCA_035642035.1 Blastococcus sp. | reverse complement strand
TCCGCGCTCGTCGGCTCCGCGCTCGTCGGGTCGGCCGGCTCGCCGTCCGGCGGGGCCTGCGTGGTGCCCGAGCCGGTGACCGGGGCGCCGTCGGCCGGCTCCTCGCCGGACGGCGGGGCGGGCGCGATGGCGTCCTCCACGATCTGCCGCATCAGGTCGTAGTCCGGGTAGGCCGGGTCGATCACGCTGGCGTCGAAGACGACGCTCTGCACGTCCGCGTCCTTGACCAGGAAGCCCAGGTCGACGAAGTCGTCGAGCGCGGATCGGGGGATGTCCGTGCTCAGGATGTCCTCGGTCGTGGCCGCGAGCTCCTGGTACTTCCGCAGGAGGGTGGCGGGCGAGGCGGCGTCGATGATCGCGTCGATGGTGCAGCGCTGGCGGGCCATGCGGTCGTAGTCGGTGAGCCCGAAGCGCCCCCGGGCGAACTGGAGCGCGGTGAAGCCGTCCATGTGCTGGTTCGGCCCCGGGGCGATGTAGTCGTCGGGGAGCTGGCCCGTGCCCGGGTCGCCGTTGATCGGCACGTAGTAGTTGACGTTCACCGTGATGCCGCCGAGCGCGTCGACCAGCCGGCTGAACCCGTCGAGGTTGACCAGCACGAAGTAGTCGATGTCGAGCCCGAGGGCCTCGCCGACGCCGAGCTTGAGGAAGTCGGCACCGGGGTCGTCGGTCGGGCCGAGGACGCCCGGGTAATCAGCGGGGCCGTTGCGGTACACGGCGTTGAGCAGGCTCTCGCTCTCGTTCCCCGACTCGAAGCCGTCCGGGTAGATCTCGGCGAGCGGGCTGTCCGCGGGGAACGGCAGGTCCTCGAGGTTGCGCGGCAGGCTGAACAGCGTCGTCTCACCGGTGTCGGTGGCGATGCTGGCGACGATCACCGTGTCCGTCCGCACCCCCTCGCGCCCCTCGCCCCCGTCGCCGCCGAGGAGCAGCACGTTGACCCGCTCCTGGTCGCCGAACGGGTCGGGGCCGTCCTCCACGGTGGCCGACCGGCCGTCCTCGTCGAACACCTCGGCGATCAGGTCCCGCTGCGCGATCGCCAGCCGGCTCGCGAAGACGGCGGGCACGACGACCGCCGCGACCAGCAGCAGGACGGCCAGGCCGCCGAGCGCACGCCGCCCGCGGGGCATCCCGCGGGGCACCAGCACGAGGTAGCCGGCGACGATCACGGTCACCCAGAGCAGGGCGACGACGGCGATCCCGCCCACGACCCAGAGCAGCTGGTCGGCGTCGACGGCGGTGAGGACCACGGTGCGGCGGCCGCCGGTCGCGAGCCAGACGGCGCCGCCGACCAGGAGCGCGAACACCAGGAGGGTGACCGCACCGAGCACGCGGCGACCGGCGGCCAGGAACGCCGTCCCCGGGACGAGTGCGTTGAGGGCGGCGAGACCCACGGCGGGACCGAGACCACGGTCGCGGCGGTGCCGGTGAGCGGCGGGCCGGAGCGCGCCTGCGGGTTCGTCGGCAGGGGGTCCGGGATGGGCGCTCACGCGCCGGCCGTGGTCGCGCGCTGCCGGGTCATTGCCCCATGATCCCACCCGCGCGCCACCGAGGCGTCCCCTGGACGAGTGCCCCGTCCAGGGGATCCGTCACCCGGGCAACCGGCTGCCCTCAGCAGGAGTGGCGGCGGCCCGACCGGGGAACCCAGCAGGGGATCGCGGCCGTTGGTCACGACGGCGTAGGTTGCGCCGGCGTAGGTCGGGTTCCCCGGAGGTCCTCATGCCCCAGACATCCCCGCACGCAGCCGTGCTGACCGAGCTCGAGCCGGTGGTCGCGGAGAACCTCGACCGGCACATCCGGATGGCCAAGGAGTGGCACCCGCACGACTACGTGCCGTGGGACGAGGGGCGCAACTTCGCCTTCCTCGGCGGCGAGGACTGGTCCCCGGAGCAGTCCCGGCTGGACGCCACCGCGAAGGCGGCGATGTTCGTCAACCTCCTGACCGAGGACAACCTGCCGAGCTACCACCGCGAGATCGCCACCCGCTTCGGCCAGGACGGCGCCTGGGGCCAGTGGGTCGGCCGCTGGACCGCCGAGGAGGGCCGGCACGGCATCGCTATCCGCGACTACCTCGTCGTGACCCGCGGCGTGGACCCGGTCGAGCTCGAGCGGGCCCGGATGGACTACATGACCACCGGCTACGACTCCGGCGACAAGACCCCGCTCGAGGCGGTCGCGTACGTCTCGTTCCAGGAGCTGGCCACCCGCGTCTCGCACCGGAACACCGGGAAGGCCACCGGCGACCCGGTCGCCGACAAGCTGCTGGCCCGGATCGCCACCGACGAGAACCTGCACATGATCTTCTACCGGAACCTCGTGACGGCTGCCTTCGACATCAACCCCGACGAGATGATGAAGGCGGTCGCGAAGGAGGTCATGACCTTCGAGATGCCCGGGGCCAACATGGCCAACTTCCGGAAGAACTCGACGATCATCGCGAAAGCCGGCATCTACGACCTGCGGCTGCACCACGACGAGGTGGTCAGCCCGATCCTGCGCACCTGGAAGGTGTTCGACCGCAGCGACTTCGGGCCCGAGGGCGAGCAGGCGCGCGAGCAGCTGGCGGAGTTCCTGGCCGGACTCGACGCACAGGCGACGAAGTTCGTCGAGAGCCGCGAGCGGATGCGCGCCCGCATGGCGGCCAAGGGCGAGGTCCCCGTCCAGGTGTAGGAGGGCTTCCGTAGGGTCGGTGGTCATGCGGCTGGCGACCTGGAACGTGAACTCCATCCGCTCCCGCGCCGACCGCGTGGCGGCCTGGCTCGAGCGCAGCGACGTCGACGTCCTGGCGTTGCAGGAGACGAAGTGCCGCGACGACCAGTTCCCCGAGATGGTCTTCAGCGCCCTCGGCTACGAGGTCGCCCACGTCGGCCACTCGCAGTGGAACGGCGTCGCGATCCTGTCCCGCGTCGGCATCGACGACGTCGAGGTCGGCTTCGCCGGCATGCCGTCCTGGGCGGCCAAGGAGGGCTTGGACCCCGCTCCCGAGGCCCGGGCGATCGGGGCCACCTGCGGTGGCGTGCGGGTGTGGAGCCTGTACGTGCCCAACGGCCGCACGCTCGCCGACCCGCACCTGCAGTACAAGCTCGAGTGGCTGGCCGCGCTGCGCACTACCGCCGCCGGGTGGCTGGCCGAGTCGCCGTCGACCCCGGTCGCACTCGTCGGTGACTGGAACATCGCGCCGGAGAACGACGACGTCTGGGACATGGCCGTCTTCGCCCACTCGACGCACGTGTCGCCGCCCGAGCGTGCCGCGTTCCGCGCGATCGTCGAGGCCGGGTACGCCGACGTCGTCCGCCCGTACACACCCGGACCCGGCGTCTACACCTACTGGGACTACACACAGCTGCGCTTCCCGCGGCGCGAGGGCATGCGGATCGACTTCGTCCTCGGCTCCCCCGCGCTGGCGAGCCGGGTGACCGGCGCCCGCATCGACCGCGAGGAGCGCAAGGGCAAGGGCGCGAGCGACCACGCCCCCGTGATCGTCCAGCTCGACGGCTGAGCCCACGTAGTCTCGCGTCCCGTGCTCGTACTCCTGCCGCCCTCGGAGACCAAGGCCGCCGGCGGGGACGGCGCCCCGCTCGACCTCGCCGCCCTCACGGCACCCGAGCTCACCGGCGTCCGCACCGAGATCGCCGAATCGCTGGTGAAACTGGCCGACGACGTCCCGGCCGCACGCGCGGCCCTCGGCCTGTCGCCGAAGCAGGACGCGGAGATCGCCCGCAACGCCGAGCTCTGGACCAGCCCGACGCGTCCGGCCATCGAGCGCTACACCGGCGTCCTCTACGACGCCCTCGACGTCCGCACCATGACGCGCGCCCAGCGGTCGCGGGCCGGACGCCGGCTCGCGGTCGGTTCCGCGCTCTTCGGCCTCGTCCGCGCCGAGGACCCGATCCCGGCCTACCGGCTGTCGGCCGGCTCGGCCCTCCCCGGGCTGCCGACGCTGCGGGCGATGTGGAAGCCGGCCCTCTCCCCCGTGCTGGCCGCCGTGGACGACCTGGTCGTCGACCTGCGCAGCGGCTCCTACGCCGCGCTCGCGCCCGTGCCCGGTGCGGTCACGATCGAGGTGCTGAGCGAGCGTCCCGACGGATCCCGGTCCGTGGTGAGCCACTTCAACAAGTCGCACAAGGGCCGGGTGGCCCACCTGCTGGCGCTCTCGACCGCGGAACCCGCGGACGTCGTGCGACTCAGGAGCCTGCTGAGGCGGGCGGGGTTGCACGTGGAACATGACGGCGGCACCGCCCTCTCCCTCGTCGTACCGGCTCCCTGAGGGCGGATCGCGGCCACGGGGGTGTGATCTCCACCGGTTCGATTGCGCGCAACCCACTTGCCGTGGCATAACGTTGCTCGATCGCACGCTCTCGAAACGTGGGCGGCACGCCCCCTGGTGGATCACCAGGAAGAAAGGCATCCGTGGACGACCGCGCAGACCGGGCAAACGCCGACGACCTCGGCACCGGCCTGGGCGTGGTGCCGGCGCCGGGCACCGGCCGTTCCGACGCCGTGGCCCGGCTCCGCCCCCGCGAGTCGGACGGCCCGGGGCTCGACCGGCTGGCCGAGCTCGCCGCCCGCCTCCTCGGTACCGCGTCGAGCCAGGTCTCCCTGCTCGGCGACGTGCAGGTCGTCGCCGCCGGCGCCGGTCTCCCACCGGAGCTCATCGGGGCCGAGAGCCCCCTCGACGAGTCGCTCTGCACGGTGACCGCGGCACTCGCCGGCCCCCTCGCGATCGACGACGCGCGCGTGGACGTGCGGGTCCGGGACCTCCCGCCGGTGGTCGGGGGCCAGGTCGTCGCCTACCTGGGCATCCCGCTGACCACGCACGAGGGCCGGATCGTCGGCGCCCTCTGCGTGTTCGACCCCACCCCCCGGACGTGGTCGGCGCAGGACGTCGCGACGCTGACCCAGCTCGCCGGCTCGGTGATGACGGAGCTCGAGCTGTCGGCGCTCGTCCGCGACTACGAGGAGGACCGGCTCCGCTGGGGGCTGGCCATCGACGCCGCGCGCATCGGCACGTTCGACTGGGACCTCACCACCCGCAGGCTCACGTGGGACGAGCGGCTGCTGGCCATGTTCGGCTTCGCCGGCGACGAGTTCGAGCAGACCATCGAGGCCTTCAACGGGCGCGTGCACCCCGACGACCTCTCCCGCGTCGGCGACGCGCTGCAGGCGGCGATCGAGAGCTGCGGCGAGTTCGAGTCGGAGTACCGCATCGTCCTGCCCGGCGGGGAGAACCGCTGGGTGCACGCGCGTGGCCGCGCGCTCTGCGACGAGGCCGGCGTCGCGAACAGGTTCCTGGGCGCGGCCTACGACACCACCGACGAGCAGGCCGGCACCGCCCGCGTCACCCGCGTCCTGGAGGCCATGCCGGCCGGCTTCTACAGCCTCGACCGCGAGTGGCGCTTCACGTACGTCAACGCCGAGGCCGAGCGGCTCCTCGGCGCCGGCCGGGACGAGCTGCTCGGCCGGGTCCTGTGGGACGCCTTCCCGGCGGCGGTGAACAGCGTCTTCGAGGACAGCTACCGGACCGCCGTCCGCACCGGGGAGCCGGTGTCCTTCGACGCCTACTACCCGGCGCCGCTGGACGGCTGGTACGAGCTGCGCGCGTGGCCGAGCCCCGACGGCCTGTCGGTCTACTTCCTCGAGGTCACCGACCGGCGGCGCGACCAGGACCGCGCCCAGCGGTCGGCCGAGCGGCTCGCCGTCCTGGCGCAGGTCAGCGCGGAGATGGCCGGCGCGCTGGACACCCACGAGGCGGTCGCGCACCTCCCCCGCCTCGTCGTCCCGCGGCTGGCCGACTTCTGCATCGTCACCCTCGTCGACGCCGACGGCCGCGCGCGCGACGTGGGCTCCTGGCACGCGGAGGCCCCCTCGCGCGGACTGCTCGAGCGGTACGCCGCCGTCCGGCTGGAGAGCATGCCGATCGGATCGCCCGTCGCGAGGGCACTGCTCACCGGCGAGGCCGTCCGCGCGCACGGTGCCGCCGTCCTGGATCTCCTGCCGCCCGGCGAGGCACGTGACCTCCTGCACGTGCTGCGTCCCACGGTCGCCGTGGTGCTGCCCATCCGCGGCCGCGGCCGGACCCTCGGGCTGCTCACGCTGTACTACCGGTCGGACTCCATCCGCGAGCACGACCTCTCCACCGCGCAGGACGTCGCCGACCGCACCGGTCTGGCGCTGGACAACGCGCGGCTGTACAGCGCCCAGCAGCAGCTCGCCGAGGGCCTGCAGCGCAGCCTGCTCACCGAGCCGCCGCAGCCCGACCACGGGGAGATCGCCGTCCGTTACCTGCCGGCCGCGGAGGCCGCACGGGTGGGCGGCGACTGGTATGACGCCTTCCTGCAGCCCGAGGGCTCGACGACGCTCGTCATCGGTGACGTGGTCGGCCACGACACGGAGGCCGCCGCCGCGATGGGACAGCTCCGCGGGCTGCTCCGGGGGATCGCGACGTACAGCAGCGCCGGGCCCGCCGAGGTGCTGCGCGGCCTGGACGCGTCCATGACCACGCTGGACGTGCACACGCTCGCGACCGCGGCCGTCGCCCGCTTCGAGCAGACCCCCGACGAGCTGTCCCGCGGCGTCACGCGGATGCGCTGGGCCAACGCCGGGCACCTCCCGCCCCTCGTGATCAACCCCGACGGGACCGTGGCCGAACTGGCGTCCTGGAAGGGCGACCTCCTGCTCGGCGTGGACCCCGACGCGACGCGCCGCGAGTCCGTCGTCGCCCTCGACCGCGGCGCGACGGTGCTGCTCTTCACCGACGGGCTCGTCGAGCGGCGGAACTCCGACCTCGACGCCGGCCTGGCCCGGCTGCGGGACGCACTGGTCGAGCTGGCCGACCGGCCGCTGGAGGAGATGCTCGACGAGCTGCTCGACCGGCTGGTGCACGGCCGGCCCGAGGACGACGTCGCGATGGTCGCCGTCCGGCTGCACCGCCAGGACCGGCCCCGGCCGGAGGAGGCCGGACCCACCAGGGTGCCGCCGAACGTCCCGGACGACCTCGGGACCGCCTAGAACGGCCCCCTGAGAGGGACCTGGCGCGAGCCTGCGAGTGGTGGAGGTCAGGGGGTCCTTGCGTTGTCGCGGCGGACGGTCGCCTTCCGTCCCTTGATCATCGTGGCCTTGAGGGACCGGATCACCTCGTCCGCGGCCGGGGCCGGGACCTCGACCAGCGCGAACCGCTGGTGGATCTCGATGGCGCCGATGTCCCGTCCGGTCAGCTCCGTCTCGCCGGTGATCGCGCCCACCAGGTCGCCCGGGCGGATGCCCGCCTCACGGCCCAGGCCCACGAACAGCCGTGTCGCCGGGCCGCTCGCCGACCGCGGGGGCCGGCCTCCGGCGTCGCGTCCGCCCGCCCGCGGCGCCTTCCCCGAGTCGGGACGGAAGGTGACCTGCGGGATCTCGGCGTCGTCCTCGGCCGCTCCCCCGGCCTCGTGCGCCAGCTTGACCGCGGCCAGCGCCACCTCCATGAGGTCGAACTCGTCCGCCAGGGACTCCACGACGACGCGGAACCCGTCGAGGTCGCCGTCCAGCAGCGTCTCGCGCATCGCGCCGCGCGTGAGGTCGAGCCGGCGGGCGCGGAGGTCGGCGACGGTCGGGACCGTCTGCACCGAGATCGGGCTGCCGGCCACCCTCTCGATCGTCTTGAGCATCCGGTGCTCGCGCGGCTCGGCGAGGGTGATCGCCACGCCCTCGCGCCCGGCCCGGCCCACCCGGCCGATGCGGTGCACGTACGACTCCGGCGCGGACGGGACGTCGTAGTTGACGACGTGGGTCAGCTGGTCGATGTCGAGCCCGCGGGCGGCGACGTCGGTGGCGACCAGCAGCTCCGCCGTCCCACCGCGCAGCCGGCCCATGACGCGGTCCCGCTGCTCCTGGCTCATGCCCCCGTGCAGCGCCTCGGCGCGGTAGCCCCGGCCGTTGAGCGTCTCGGTGAGGGAGTCGACCTCCTCGCGCGTCCGGCAGAAGACGATCGCCGCCGTGGGCGCCTCGATGTCGAGGATGCGGCCGAGCGCGGCGGGCTTGGCCGCGCGCGGGACGACGTAGGCGGTCTGCCGCACCCGCGGCGCCTCACCTGCGGCCGCCTTCTCCCTGCCGATGGTGATGCGGACCGGGTCGCTCAGGTGCCGGCGGGCCAGGGAGTCGAGCCGGCGCGGCATGGTGGCCGAGAAGAGGACCGTCTGCCGGTCCTCCGGCGTCTCGTCGAGGATCGCCTCGAGGTCCTCGGCGAAGCCCATGTCGAGCATCTCGTCGGCCTCGTCGAGCACGACGGTGGCGACGTCGCCCAGCTGCAGGCTGCCGCGGTTGAGCAGGTCCAGCGCCCGGCCCGGCGTCGCGACGACGACGTCGACACCGGACTCCAGGCTGCGCAGCTGGCGCACGATCGGGGCGCCGCCGTAGACCGGCAGGACGCGGGCGCCCAGGTCCTTGCCGTAGCGGTGGAACGCCTCCGAGACCTGCACGGCGAGCTCGCGGGTGGGCAGCAGGACGAGGGCGACCGGGGGCTTCTCGCGGCGGTGGGCGGTCAGCCGCTGGAGCACCGGGAGCGCGAAGGCAGCGGTCTTGCCCGTGCCCGTGGCCGCCTGCCCCAGGAGGTCCCGGCCCTCGACCAGGGGCGGGATCGCCTCCTGCTGGATGGGGGTGGGCTCCTCGTAGCCGAGGGCGCTCAGCGCGCCGAGCAGCTCCGGCCGGAGCCCGAGGTCCTCGAAGGTCGGGCCGTCCTCGCTGGTGTTCCGTTCCTCGTCCATCGGCGCCATCGTTCCCCCGTCCCTCGTTCCCCACGCCACCGGGGCATGACAGGCTCGCGGAGTGACCGACGACCTGTGCCTGCGGCCGGCGACGGAGCTGTCCGCGCTGCTGCGCTCCCGAGAGATCTCCGCCCGCGAACTCCTCGACGCGCACCTGGACCGGATCGACCGGCTGAACCCCACCGTCAACGCCGTCGTCACGCTCGACGCCGACGGCGCCCGCACCGCGGCGGATGCCGCGGACGCCGCCCTCGCGGCCGGCGACCCGGTCGGCCCGCTGCACGGGCTGCCGGTGGCGCACAAGGACACCCACGCCACGGGCGGCATGCGGACGACGTGGGGCTCGCCCCTGCACGCCGACGCCGTGCCGCTGCGCGACGAGCTGGTGGTCGCCCGGCTGGCGGCGGCCGGGGCGATCCGGGTCGGCAAGACGAACGTGCCGGAGTTCGCGGCCGGCTCGCACACCTACAACACGCTGTTCGGGGCCACCCACAACCCCTACCGGCACGGGTTGTCAGCGGGCGGCTCGTCCGGCGGGGCGGCGGCGGCGCTGGCCGCCGGCTTCGTGCCGCTCGCCGAGGGCAGCGACATGGGCGGCTCGCTGCGCAACCCGGCCGCGTTCTGCAACGTGGTGGGCCTGCGCCCCACGCCCGGCCGGGTGCCGACGTGGCCCGCGCCGATGGCCTGGTCGCAGCTGTCGGTGCAGGGGCCGATGGGCCGGACGGTCGCCGACGTGGCGCTGCAGCTGTCGGCGCTCGCCGGCCCGGACGCCCGGGTGCCCATCGCGCTCGACGGGCCGGGCGCGGGCTTCGCGGCGCCGCTGCCCGAGCGGCTCGACGGCCTGCGGATCGCCTGGGCACCGGACCTCGGCGGGCAGGTGACCGTCGACCCCGCGATCACCGCGGTGCTGGCGCCGTCCGTGGCGGTGCTCGAGTCGCTGGGCGCCTCGGTGGAGGAGGCCTGCCCCGACCTCTCCGGCGCCGACGAGGTGTTCGGGACGCTGCGCGCCTGGCTCTTCGAGGCGTCGTTCGGCGACATCTCGCGGCGCTCGCCGGAGAAGGTCAAGGAGTCGATCCGCTGGAACGCCGAGATGGGCGCGAAGCTGACCGGCCCCGACCTCGCCCGCGCCGAGCAGCTGCACACCAGGCTCTACGAGCGGATGGTCGCCTTCTTCGGGCAGTACGACGTGCTGCTCGCCCCGACCACCCAGGTGCTCCCCTTCCCGGTGGAGATCGAGTACCCGACCGAGATCGCCGGCGTCCACCAGGACAACTACCTGGAGTGGATGCGCTCCTGCACCGTCATCTCGGCGACCGGCTGCCCGGCGCTGTCGGTGCCGGGCGGCTTCACCGCCGACGGGCTGCCT
>DASQTE010000343.1:0-2046 GCA_035642035.1 Blastococcus sp. | reverse complement strand
ATGAGCCCGACGAGCCGGAAACCCTCGCGGGCCACGACTGCCCGGGCCAGCGCAGCGGCGTCCTGGGGGGAGTGGACCGGCGACCGGCGCACTCCGAGGTGCACCCGCCCGCCGGCCGCGCGCAGCGACGCGTCGACGTCCAGGCAGATCCGGAGGTCCGGACGCCGGCCGGGTGGGACGACCGCGTCGACCAGGTCCAGCTGGGCCACCGAGTCGACCATGAGGGTCACCCGCGCGGCCGCCGTCTCGTCGGCGGCGAGCCGGCGCAGCGCCGCGCGGTCGGCCGTCGGGTAGCCCACGACGACGTCGGTGCTCACCGGGGCGTCGCCCTCGGCGAGCCAGAGCGCCTCGGGCAGCGCGTAGGCGAGCACGCCGGCGAACCCCGGGCGGGCGAGCACCCGCCGGAGGACGTCGCGGTTGCGGACGGACTTGCTGGCCACGCGGATCGGCTTCCCCGCGGCGCGGCGGACCAGGTCGTGGGCGTTGGCGTCGAGCGCGTCGAGGTCGAGCACGGCGAGCGGCGGGTCCAGGGACGCGGTGGCGCGGTCCAGCCGGTCGCGGGCCCGCGCGGCCGCGTCGTCGGGGGAGGGGGCCGCCGCGGAGTCCATGGCGGGCAGCATCCTGTGCCGACACCGACTGGGTCAACCGTCCCAGTCGCTTGACCCAGATCGCGCGGCACGCCAGGCTGCCCCGGAACCCGCGCAGGCGCCGCGGCCGGAGGACGAGGAGGACCCGTGCCGGGGACCCGGACCGACCGCTGGCGCAACTGGGCGGGGAACCAGCGGGCGACGGGCATCGAGGTCGTGCACCCGGCCGGACCGGAGGAGATCGCCGCCGAGGTGCTGCGTGCCGCCCGGTCGGGGCGGCGGATCCGGCCGATCGGCAGCGGGCACTCCTTCGCCGCGATCGGCCGGCCCGAGGACGTCCAGCTCGTGCTCGACCGGCACGCCGCGCTCGTCGACGTCGACCCGTCCGGTCTGGTGACGGTGGAGGCGGGGATGCCGCTGCACCGGCTCACCGCCGAGCTGGCCGCCCAGGGCTGGGCACTGACCAACCTCGGCGACATCGACCGGCAGACGGTCGCGGGAGCGCTCTCGACCGGGACGCACGGCACCGGCGACCGCTTCGGCGGCCTGGCGACGCAGGTGCGCGGGTTCGAGCTGGTGCTGGCCGACGGGTCGCTGCTGCGCTGCTCGCCCGGCGAGCACGCCGACGTCCTCGCCACCGGCCGGATCGGGCTGGGTGCCCTCGGCGTCCTCAGCACGGTGACGCTGCAGGCCGAGCCGGCCTTCGCCCTGCGCGCCCAGGAGGGCCCGCGCCGGCTCCCGGAGCTGATCGAGGGCTTCGCCGAGTTCATGACCTCGGCCGACCACGTCGAGTTCTACTGGTTCCCGCACACCGACCGGTGCCTGACCAAGCGCAACACCCGCGTCCCCCTGAGCGAGGTCGCGCCGCTCGGCCGGTGGCGGGCGGTGTGGGACGACGAGATCCTCGCCAACGCCCTCCTCGGCGGGGTGGTGGCCACCGGTCGCCGGGTCCCGGCGCTGGTCCCGCCCCTGGCTCGCCTCTCGGCGCGGGCGCTGGGCCCCCGCACCTGGACCGACCACTCGCACCAGGTCTTCGTCAGCCGGCGGCGGGTCCGCTTCCAGGAGATGGAGTACGCCGTCCCGCGGGCCGACGCCCCGGCGGTCCTCGCCGAGCTCTCCCACGTCCACGAGGCCAGCGACTGGCGGACCGCCTTCCCCGTCGAGGTCCGGGTGGCCGCGGCCGACGACATCCCGCTCTCGACGGCGAGCGGCCGGGAGACCGCCTACATCGCGGCCCACGTCCCCGCGGGCACCGACCCCGGACCGTGGTTCGCCGCGCTCGAGTCCATCGCGGGCGAAGTCGGCGGCCGGCCGCACTGGGGGAAGCTGCACGGGCTGGATGCCGACGTGCTGCGCGGGCGCTATCCGCGGTTCGGCGAGTTCACGGCCCTGCGCGACCGCCTGGACCCGGCCGGGATGTTCGGCAACGCCCACCTCGAGCGCGTCCTCGGCCCGGTCG
>DASQTE010000342.1:0-5232 GCA_035642035.1 Blastococcus sp. | reverse complement strand
CGCCCAGGTGGGGCTAGGTGTCCTTGCCGCGGTGGCGCCGGAACGGTCCGACCATGTGCGGGCCCGCGAGCCGGGTCTCCAGTCGGTGTGCTTCGCGCTTCAGAGGGCGGGCGAGGTACTGGCCCAGGATCACGCCGGCCGCCAGCGCGAGCGCGGTGACGAGGGCGGAGGCCAGCTGGAGCACCCCGTCCCGGCCCTCGGTCAGCAGGGCCAGCCCGCGGTAGATGTCCAGCCCCGGCAGTAGCGGCACGATCGCCGGGACCACCACGACGAGGGGCGGCACGCGGAAGCGCCCGGCGACGAGGAAGCAGACCGCCCCGATGGTCACGGCCGCCGCCGCGGACCCCAGCGTCCGCCCGACCGCCGAGCTGCTGACGGCCAGCAGGACGCCCTGCCCGAGCCCCCCGACCAGCGAGACCGCCACGAGCGCGCGCAGGGGGGCGTACGAGGCGAAAGCGAACCCGGCCGCGGCGACGGCCGCACCGGCGACGGTCACCCCGGCCGCCGCGAGGCCCGCAGCACCCGGGGTGAAGTTCGTCAGCCCCACCCCGAGGAGATCCCCGACGACGAGGCCGACCCCGACGCCGGCGATGATGCCTGCGGTGTTCAGGAAGGCGTCGATCAGCCGGGCGCTGGCAGTGACCGGGAACCCGGTGAGTGCGTCCTGGGTCGCGCCCATGATGCCGGCCCCGGCCAGCAGCATGACGATGCCGACGGTGACCACGCGCGAAGGGTTGACGTCCAGGTCGGTGGCGGACGCGACGACCGCGATGACGGTGACGACGAAGCCGCCCGCCGCCTGCTGGTAGAAGGCCGGGATGCGGTGGTGGGGAAGGAGGAGCTGGGTCCCGTCGACGGCGCACGCCGCCGTGAACGCGAGCAGGCAGACGATCGCGCTGCCTCCCAGCGTGAGCGCGATCCCGGTGCCCATGACGCCCCAGCCCAGCGTCACCGCCCAGCGCGGCCGGAGGTGACCGGTGGACACGATGCGGGCCAGCCGGGCCCGGGCCTGGCTGCGGGTGAGCTCCCCGCGGACCAGTTCGTCCACCAGCCGGTCGACCTCGATCAGGTCGGCGTAGTCGACCGGGCGGCGGGTGATCCGCCGGATCTGGAGCGCTGCGGGCCGATCGCTGCTCGGCTGGTGGCGCAACGTCAGGTCGACGAACGTCACGTCTGCCGCCACGTGGTGCACCCCGCAGGCGTGAGTCACCGCGACCATGGTCGCGCTCACGTCGGCGGCGCCGGCACCGGACGACAGCAGGACCTCGCCGACCCGGAGCGCCAGGTCGAGGGACTGGTAGACCTCATGCCGGTCCGTCATGGCCCCGCGCGTTCGCGTCGTCGCCCAGCACGCCCCCGGCCGTCGACACGTCGCACCTCGGCATCGTCCGATCCCACTGCCCGGGCGCCATCCTCCGGCGAGGGTGAGTGGAGCGCGCTGTCAGCCGGGTGGGCGCGGAGCCGGTGACGTTGGCCTTGCGCCGGCCAGTGCACAGTGCCGCACCGACCGTGCCACGCCTCCGGAGCTGGAGGGGCCCGGGTCCGACCAACCGTCCTGCGGGGTGTCGAGCGAAGGCAGGGTGGGGGGCACATTGGGGGCAGACGGACGTTCAGCACCGCTCAGGAACGCTTGCGGACGATCGTGCGTGTCCGGCTGGGCCGCTAACCTGCGCACTTGTCGGGCGCCCAGGCCCGACACCGGCCTCACTCACGGGTTCGAGCCCCGTCACTGACCTCAGCGGTGGAGGCCCTGGTCAGTTCGCTGACCAGGGCCTCCACCGCTCCGGCGTCATCCAGCAGCGGCGGGAGGCCGGCCGGTGGCGCCTCGCCCTCGCCGTGGCCGGCTCGAACCCTTGTCGGTGCAGGGCTTGGCGGGCGCAAGGATTGGCACGGTGCAATCCGTGTCGCCCGCGCAGCCTGACAGCGTGCAAGAAGTGGCCGCACAGCTTCCCGCGCCAACTCCGCGCGAGTTCTCCATGGCGCGGCGCATCCACCGGCTCCGTTGGTTGCGAAGTACCGGCGAAGGCAGTGGCGACCGGCGGGCCGGGCCGCCGTCGCGGGTCCACCCGCTCGCTTCAGGTGAAGGAGACGCCATGACTGCGACGACAGCCTCCGGAGTCCCACCGGCCAGGGCCACGGCATCCGAGGGCGGCCCCAAGGAGTCCGCAACGAGGGGTGACGCGTCCACCGGGCCGCCTGCCGTGGCCGACGCTCCAGCCCCGGTGCTGGCGCTGTGGGCGCGCGAGCAACTGCTCGAGGAGCGGGAGCGCATCGCCGCCGACCTGCACGATCACGTCATCGCCCGCTTGTTCGCCGCGGCGCTGAACCTGGAACGCGTCGCGGGAACGCTGGGTCCCGGACCGCTGGCCGCCCAGCTGGAGGTCACCGTCGACGGCCTCGACGAGACCATCTTCCAGTTGCGCCGCATGATCGGCCGGCTGAAGCAGCAGACCGCGTCCGTCGGCGACGGCGCCGGTGCGGCCCTCGCCGTCCGCCTGTTGAACGTGCTGACCGAGATGTCGCCGGCGTTGGGCTTCGATCCCGTTCTGCGCCTGACCGGACTCGACGTGCCGCTGCCCGAGGACATCGACGAGGACCTCCTCGCCGTCCTCCGGGAGGCGCTGACCAACGTCGCCCGGCACGCACAGGCAGGCGGCGCCAAAGTGGAGGTGGCCGCGACCGTCGACCGGCTGACTGTCCAGGTCAGCGACGACGGCACCGGAATCGCCGCTGCCCCGGCCCGCCGCAGCGGCCTGGACAATCTGGCCCGCCGCGCCCACGACCGCGACGGCACCTTCTCCGCCGAACCCCTGCGCAGATCGGGCACCCGGGTGACGTGGACCGTTCCCCTCGGCTGAGCTCGGCGTAGCAGGGGCGGCGCGTCGCGCCGTGGGCGCCTACGACCCATTCTCGCCGCACCGGGTCCCGTAGCCCGTCGAACCGACCGGTTCAGGCCCGCCTGCACGAGCGCCGCCGGCCACGGCGGCCCGGCCGGGCATCCGGCTCATCACGATGTACTCGACCGGTCCTTCAGGGGTGTCGGCCGCGTCGTACCCGTACAGAGCAGGGATCCGGCCGGCGAGCGGCCCGGCCAGCCCGCCGAGGAGCGCCGCCTCCTTGGCCAGGCTGGTGCGCGGGCGGAGCCGGTGCGGCCGCTGCGTCTTGACGGCCACGCCGCCGGGGCGTCGCTGCGGGCGAAGAGATAGACCCGCGCCTCACCGCCGGACTCGTCCACCTCCATGCCGCCGGACAGCCCGACCTCGTCGGGCAGGTGCGAGCGGACCAGCTCCCGGACCAGCTCGGCCGGGAGCACCGGGTCCGGCGCCCCGGGTTGGCTGTACACGTCGGCGCGTCCCACGGTTCCTCCTCAAGCCGTCGGCGTCAGGTGAGGGGCAGGCCGGCGAGGCCCGCGGCCAGGCCGAGGAGGGCGCAGACGCCCAGGGTGCGCAGCACCGACCACTTGACGCGGAACAGCAGCACCGCGGCGACGACCGCGATGGCCAACGGCACCAGCCGCAGCGTGGTGACGTCCGGCAGCTCGAGCGACAGGGGCCCGGTGTCGACGTCGACGGTGTCGGAGAACAGCGTGTGGACGGCGAAGTAGACGCCGAGGTTGGCGATGACCCCGACCACGGCGGCCGTGATGCCGCTGAGCGCTGCCGACAGCGACCGGTTGCCGCGCAGCCGCTCCATGTAGGGGGCGCCGAGGAGCACGAACAGGAAGCTCGGCACGAAGGTCACCCAGGTGACCAGGAGCGAGGCCAGCACGGCGGCGACCCACGGGTCGAGGTCGCCGGGCGCGCGGTAGGCGCCCAGGAACGCGACGAACTGCACGACCATGATCAGCGGTCCGGGGGTGGTCTCGGCCAGTGCCAGGCCACGCACCATCTCTCCCGGGGACAACCAGCCGTAGACGGCGACCGCCTGCTGCGCGACGTACGCCAGCACGGCGTAGGCGCCGCCGAAGGTCACCACCGCCGCGCCGGAGAAGAACAGGCCCTGCTCGGTGAAGACACTGCCCACGCCGGTCAGCAGTGCGAACGCCGCGACCGGCAGGCCCCACACCAGCAGTCCGACGAGCAGCACCTTCAGCGTGCGGCGGCCGGTGGGGGCCTCGTGGTGGAGCACGTCGTCGGAGATCACCGGCTGCGGACCGGCATCCGGTCCGTCGGCGGCCTTCTTGCGGGGCAGGGCGGACGGCCGCCACCGGCCGAGCGCCCAGCCGGCGAGGCCGGCGAGGGCGACGACCACCGGGAACGGCACTCCGAACACCGCCAGCGCGACGAACGAGGCGACGGCGAGGGCCACGAGCGCCCGGCTGTCCAGTGCCTTCTTGGCCACGCGGATGACGGCCTGCACGACGATGGCGAGCACGGCCGCGGCGAGCCCGGTGAAGACCGCGGTGATCGCGGTCGTGGTGCCGAAGGCGACGTAGACCGCCGACAGCGCCAGCAGCGCGACGACGCCGGGCAGGACGAACAGGCCCCCGGCGACGAGCCCTCCGCGGGTGCCGTGCAGCAACCAGCCCACGTAGGTGGCCAACTGCTGGGCTTCCGGGCCGGGCAGCAACGTGCAGTAGTTGAGGGCGTGCAGGAATCGGCGTTGGCCGATCCATCGCTTCTCGTCGACCAGGGCCCGCTGCATGACCGCGATCTGGCCGGCCGGGCCGCCGAAGGTCTGCAGGCTGATCGCGAACCACGTGCGCACCGCGACGCCGAACGGCACGGCCGTCTGCTCGTTCGGGCCGGCAGCCGACGTCCCGGGGGGCACCGCGGTCGGGCTCGGCTCGGTCGCGGGGCTGGTCGGCGCGGCGTCCTGCTGGGGGAAGGCCTCGGAGTTCATGGGGTCCTCGTGGGGAAAGGGTCAGGGCAGCGCGAAGCGGCGGACATGGCGGACCGGTTCAAGGGTGCGGCGGACAAGCACCGCCGGGGTGTCGGCTCCGCCGCCGAGGCCGACAGCAGCGGTCGAGCGGTGAGTGGCTCGCATCGGTTCCCCCCGGGATCAGGCCGGCTCGCGGCCGAGCAGCAGGCGGCGGCGGTGGTACTCGTACAGCCCGTCGAAGATCGGACCGGAGACGGTGAGAGTGTGCTCGTCGTCGCCGGTCATGGAGAGCCCGCGCAGGACGACGTCGAGTCCTGGCGCCTCGGGGGCGTCGAACCGCTCGTCGTCCAGATCGGCCTCGTGCACGATCTCGGCGATCCGCCACAGCACCGGGTCGGTCAGCTCGTAGCG
>DASQTE010000341.1:0-3649 GCA_035642035.1 Blastococcus sp. | reverse complement strand
TCGACTTCTTCAGCCAGACCCCCGAGGCCATGCACATGATCTCGCTGGTCTTCAGCCCCCGCGGGCTGCCGGCGTCCTACCGGAACATGCAGGGCTTCGGCGTGAACACCTACAAGTGGGTCAACGCCCAGGGCGAGACCCAACTGGTCAAGTACCACTGGCTGCCCAGGCAGGGCGTCAAGTCCTTCACCGCGGCCGACGGCGCGGCGATCCAGGCCGGCACCCTCGGGTTCCACACAAAGGACCTCTACGACGCCATCGAGCGCGGCGAGTACCCGCAGTGGGACCTGCACGTCCAGCTGATGAGCGACGACGACCACCCCGAGCTGGACTTCGACCCGCTGGACGACACCAAGGTGTGGCCGGAGGAGGTCTTCCCGCTCCGCAAGGTCGGCACGATGACCCTCAACCGGATGCCGGAGAACTTCTTCACCGAGAACGAGCAGATCGCCTTCGGTACCGGCGTCCTGGTCGACGGCCTCGACTTCTCCGACGACAAGATGCTGGTCGGCCGGACGTTCTCCTACTCCGACACCCAGCGCTACCGGGTGGGCCCGAACTACCTGCAGCTGCCGGTGAACCAGGCCAAGAACGCCAAGGTCCACACCAACCAGCGCGACGGGCAGATGGCCTACGGCGTCGACATCGCCCCCGGCCAGAACCCGCACGTCAACTACGAGCCGTCGATCACCGGCGGCCTGCGCGAGGCCGAGTACCCGACGCACGACGAGCAGGGGCCGGTCATCACCGGCCGGCTCACCCGCAAGCGGATCCCGCGCACCAACGACTACAAGCAGGCCGGCGAGCGCTACCTGCTGTCGGAGCAGTGGGAGAAGGACGACCTGGTCGCGAACCTGGTCGGCGCGCTCCAGCAGTGCCGCCGCGAGATCCAGGAGCGGATGGTCTGGCACTTCTTCATGTGCGAGGACGACTGGGGCCAGCGCGTCGGCGAGGGCCTGGGCATCAGCGCGGACGACGTCCGCGGCCTGCCGCCGCTGCAGACGCAGACCCTCACCGAGGAGGAGCAGCAGCGCGCCGCCACCCTCGGGAAGAACGGCTCGCGGGACGTGACCGGGCTGACGATGACGCACTGCGTGCCCAACGAGCACGTCGTCGTCGGCTGACAGCCGAGGCACCACAGCCCGACCCAGCAGCGGGCCGTGACCGGGAGGTCGCGGCCCGCTGTGCCGGCCCTCGACCTGGCCGGGCGGACCGGACCGCCGGGTCCTACGGTTCCCGCGTGAGCACCACATCGCCGACCCGCACCGTCGACCGCGCGGCGGTGGGGTGGGTCGCCCCCCTCTGCTGGATCGCCGTCCTGCTGGACGGCTTCGACCTCGTCGTCGTCGGCGCCGTCGTGCCGACGCTGCAGGAACCGGGGGAGTGGGCCCTCTCCGGCACCGGGACGACGTTCGTCATCACGATCGGCCTGGTCGGCATGATGATCGGCGCCCTGACCATCGGGACGCTGACCGACGTCGTCGGCCGCCGCAAGGCCCTGATCGGCTCGGTCACGGCGTTCTCGGTGCTGACCCTGGCCTGCGCGTTCGCGCCGGACGAGGTGGTGTTCGGCGTCCTGCGGTTCCTCGCCGGGATCGGGCTGGGCGGCTGCCTGCCGACCGCCATCGCCATGGTCAACGAGTTCACCCGCTCGGGCCGCAGCGGCCGGGCGACGACGACGATCATGACCGGGTACCACGTGGGGGCCGTCGCGACCGCGGCCCTGGCCATCGCGGTGATCCCGAACCTCGGCTGGGAGTGGATGTTCGTCCTCGGCTCGCTGCCGGCGCTGGTCCTCGTCCCGCTGATGGTGCGGTACCTGCCCGAGTCGGCGTCCTACCTCGTCGCGCACGGTCGCCGGGACGAGGCCGAGGCCGTCGCCCGCCGCTACGGCCTCGATCTCGAGTCGCCCGCCGCCCCGGTCGCCGACCAGGCGGGGGAGGGCGCCGCCGCGACGGTGCGGACGCTGTTCACCCCGGCGTTCGTCCGGAACACCGTGGTCATCGGGGTGACCTCGTTCATGGGCCTGCTGCTGGTCTACGGCCTGAACAACTGGTTGCCGACGATCATGCGCGAGGCCGAGTACGACCTCGGCGACTCGCTCGCCTTCCTCCTCGTGCTCAACGTCGGCGCGATCGTAGGACTGCTGGTCGCCGGCACGGTCGCCGACCGGATCGGCGCCCGGGCGGCGGGCATCGTCTGGTTCGCCGGCGCCGCCGTCTTCCTCGCGCTGCTGTCGATCAAGCTGCCGATCGCCGGGATCTACGTGATGGTCTTCCTGACCGGCTGCTTCGTCTTCAGCGCGCAGGTGCTCGTCTACGCCTTCGTGAGCGCGAACCACCCGCCGCAGGTGCGCGCGACCGCCCTCGGCTGGTCGGCCGGCGCCGGCCGCGTCGGGGCGATCGTCGGGCCGACCATCACCGGCGTCCTGTTCGCCGCCGGCAACGCCTTCCCGGGCGGCTTCTACCTGTTCGCCGTCGTCGGGGTGCTCGGCGCGATCGCCTTCAGCCTCGCCCGCCGCCGCGACTGAGCCCGGTCAGTCCCGCGGGGGCTTGCGGTCCTGGTCGGCCAGGAAGCGCTCGAACTCCGCGCCGATCTCCTCCGCGCTGGGCACCTCGCCCCCGGAGAGCAGGTCGGTTCCCTCGCGGGCGGCGGTGAACGCGTCGTACTGCTGCTCCAGGGCGGCGACGACGGCGGTGTTCTCGGTGGACCGGCCGATCTGCTCGTCGACCTCGGTGCGGTGGACCTCGGCCGCCTCGCGGAGGGTCTCGGTCGGCAGGTGCAGACCGGTCAGCGTGCCGAGGTGCTCGATGAGGGTCAGCGACGCGGCCGGGTAGGTCGCCTGCGCGAGGTAGTGCGGCACGTGCGCGGCGACGCCGAGGGCGTCCACCCCGCCCTCGCCGAGCCGCAGCTCCAGCAGGGCCGAGACGCTGCCGGGGATCCGCATCTCGCCCCAGTAGACCGGGTACTGCTCGATCAGCTGCCGCCGCGTCGCGTGCGCGGTGACCGTGACCGGACGGGTGTGCGGCACCGGCATCGGGATGGCCTGGAGGGCGACGACGCTCGTGACGCCGAGCCGCTCGACGATGCCCCCGACGGCGGCCACGAACCGCTCCCACGCGTAGTCGGGCTCGGCGCCGTGCAGCAGCAGGAACGGCCGCCCGGCGTCGTCCTCGAGCGCGTGCAGGAGGATCTCCGGCGCGGCGAAGGACTCGTACCGGTCGCTGTTGAAGCTCATCCGCGGCCGGTGGGCGCGGTAGTCGACCAGGCTGTCGGCGTCGAAGCGCGCGATCACCTCGGACGGCAGGCTGGCGAGCAGGTGCGCCCCGGCCAGGGTGGCGGCGTGGGCGGCGTCGAAGTCACCGCCCAGGTCGTGCACGAGCACCAGGCCACCGCGCTCGGCCGGCTCGCCCACCGCCGCCTCGCGGGCGAGGAAGGGCTCGGCCTCGGGGAGCAGCTCGACGAGCTCCTCCGGTCGCTGGGGCACGGTCGGACCTCCTGCGGTCGTTCGGGCGGCCGCCGTCGGCCGCTGCCCGGTGCAGCCCCGCCAGGGGCCGCTCCATTCCCGCCGGCACCGATGGTCCCCCCACGGGGCGGGTCAGGAGCTCTCGTCGGCGGGCGCCGCCACCTGTTCCTTCTTCGTCGCTGC
>DASQTE010000340.1:0-26950 GCA_035642035.1 Blastococcus sp. | reverse complement strand
GGCGAGCCCGGGAAGAACAGGTCGCCCTCGGCGTAGCCGTCGACGTCGCCGGAGAAGCGGAACCCGGCCAGCCAGTCGAGCAGCCGCTCGTCGGTCAGCCCCTGCTCGCGCAGGGCGGCCAGCTCGTCGTCCCCGAAGCGGAAGTGCGGCAGCGCCTCCAGCAGCCGGCCGGTGCCGGCCAGGACGCCGTACCGGCGGCCGTGCGGCAGGCGGCGCGCGAACACCTCGAACACGCAGTCGCGCTGGGCGGTGCCGTCGGCGAGCGCGGCGGCGACCATCGTCAGCTCGTACCGGTCGGTGAAGAGCGCGGGTGCCGGTGGGGGAGTCAGCCCGGTGTCCACAGCCATGATCGGGAAGCCTAGGCGGGGGCGGGGTCCCGGGCAGATCGGCGTCCTAAGGTGGAGGCGTGGCCGGACCTCTCGCTCCGACGTGGACGCCGGAGACCACCGACGAGGAACAGAGCGACCTCGACCGTCCGTGGGTGACGATCGTGTGGAACGACCCGGTCAACCTCATGACGTACGTGACCTTCGTGCTCCAGGAGCTGTTCGGCTACGACGAGCCCACCGCCACGACCCTGATGCTCCAGGTCCACCACGAGGGCAAGGCGATCGTCAGCTCCGGCCCGCGGGAGCGGATGGAGCACGACACGAGCCGGCTGCACGCCTACGGGCTGTGGGCGAGCTTCCAGAGGGATTCGTGAAACCGTTCCGCACCGCCCGCGGAGGCGACGTCGTGGCGCGCCTGGAGCCGGCCGAGGCCGGCATCGTGGGCCTGCTGCTCGACCAGCTCGAGCAGCTGCTGGAGGCCGACGCTGAGGACGTGGGCGGTGACCCGGTCATCGCGCGGCTCCTCCCGGACGGCCACCGCGGCGACCCCGAGCTGGCCGCCGACTACCGGGAGCTCACCGAGGCCTCGCTGCGCAGCGGCAAGGCCGACGACCTCGCGATGGTGCGCGCCACCCTGCCCGACGGCGGGGGAGAGGTGCGCCTGGACGCCGACCAGGCCGCGGCGTGGCTGCGCACGTCGAACGACCTGCGGCTTGCGCTGGGCACGCGCCTGGACATCACCGACGACACCGAGCCGCCGGAGGAGATCACCGGCGAGGAGGACCAGCAGCTGGCGGTCTACTACTGGCTCACCGCGCTGCAGGGCTCACTCGTCGACGCACTGGTCGCCGGGCGCGGCGGCCGAAGCTGAGGACGACGATCAGCGCCAGCAGCACGTCGAGGCCGAACAGCACGTAGACCATCCCGTGCAGGGGGACGTCGACGACGACGGCGCCGATGGTCGAGACCAGGATCACCGCGGACAGCGCGAACACGAGGAGCAGCACCAGCCCGCGCATGGCGACCAGCAGGACGTAGGACACGCGGTCGGCCGGCTCGTCGGCGCTGTAGCCGGGCCGCTTCGTCAGGCCCCGGGCGCCCATGACCAGGGCGGGCACGGGGAAGACGAGCACCCCGAGGGCCACCAGCAGCTTGACCACCACGTCACGCAACGTATCGGACGAAGGACCCCCTGCCCCCCACCCCTCGTGAGCTCGGGGCGGGGCCCTGCAGGGGGCCGTGCGCGCCCACATAGACTGGTGTGGTGCTGCGCATCGACCGCGCGACCTACGACGCCATCGTGGCCCACGCCCGGAAGGACCATCCGGACGAGGCCTGTGGCGTCGTCGCCGGTCCCGAGGGCAGCGACGTGCCCGAGCGCTTCATCCCGATGCTCAACGCCGCGCGGTCGCCGACCTTCTACGAGTTCGACTCCGCGGACCTGCTGAGGCTGTACCGCGACATGGACGGTCGCGACGAGGTCCCGGTCGTCATCTACCACTCGCACACGGCCACCGAGGCCTACCCCTCGCGCACCGACATCAGCTACGCGTCCGAGCCCGAGGCGCACTACGTGCTGGTCTCCACCCGGCACCACGGCGAGCAGACCGGCCTCGTCGACGACGAGGTCGAGTTCCGCAGCTTCCGGATCGTCGAGGGCGAGGTGCGCGAGGAGGACGTCGAGGTCGTCGAGTCCTACCTCTTCGGGCACACCCCGACGACCGTCGTCTACGACTGAGGACGGACCCTCCTGCCCCCCGGAATCTCGGGCGGGAACCGGGCGTTGGCCCGTTCAGACGCACGAACGCTGCCGCCGCGCGGCGTCCTGACATCCCAGCTCGCAAGGAGAACCGCACGCCATGGCCATCGAGGTCCGGATCCCCACCATCCTGCGCACCCACACCGGGGGCAACAAGACCGTCGAGGGCAGCGGCGCCACACTCGGCGCGCTCGTCGACGACCTGGACACCCAGCACCCGGGCCTGAAGAACCGCCTCGTCACCGAGGAGGGCAAGCTGCACCGCTTCGTCAACGTCTACGTCAACGACGAGGACGTGCGGTTCACCGGCGCGCTGGACACCGAGGTCAAGGACGGCGACTCGGTGACCATCCTCCCGGCGGTCGCCGGCGGCTGACCGCCGACCCGTTCCCTGACACGGAGAACTCCGATGGCCCGCTTCGCCTCCCTCGTCGACTCCCTCGGCGGCACCCCGCTCGTGGGGCTACCGAACCTGTCGCCGACTTCTGACGTCCGGCTGTGGGCCAAGCTCGAGGACCACAACCCCACCGGGTCGATCAAGGACCGCGCCGCGATCGCGATGATCGACGCGGCGGAGAAGGACGGCTCGCTGCAGCCCGGCGCCACCATCCTCGAGCCGACCAGCGGCAACACCGGGATCTCGCTGGCCATGGTGGCGCGGCAGCGGGGGTACAAGCTGATCTGCGTCATGCCGGAGAACACCTCGGTGGAGCGGCGCCAGCTGCTCGAGATGTACGGCGCGCAGATCATCTTCTCCCCGGCCGCCGGCGGGTCGAACCAGGCCGTGGCGGTCGCGAAGGGGCTCGCGGCGGAGCACGAGGACTGGGTGATGCTGTACCAGTACGGCAACCCGGCCAACGCGCAGGCGCACTACGACGGGACCGGCCCGGAGATCCTCGCCGACCTGCCCTCGATCACCCACTTCGTCGCCGGGCTGGGGACGACGGGCACGCTCATGGGCGTCTCCCGCTTCCTGCGCGAGCACAAGCCCGAGGTGCAGGTGATCGCCGCCGAGCCGCGGTACGGCGAGCTGGTCTACGGCCTGCGCAACATCGACGAGGGCTTCATCCCCGAGCTCTACGACGCCTCGCTGCTGGACTCTCGCTTCTCCGTGGGGCCCGAGGACGCCATCCACCGCACCCGCCAGCTGGTGGAGCGCGAGGGCATCTTCGCCGGCATCTCGACCGGCGCGATCCTGCACGCCGCACTCGGGATCGCCGACAAGGAGGTCGCGGCCGGCCGGCACGCGGACATCGTGTTCATCGTCTGCGACGGCGGCTGGAAGTACCTCTCCACGGGTGCCTACGCCGGATCCTTGGAGGAGGCCACCTCCGCGCTGGAGGGCCAGCTCTGGGCCTGACGGAAGTGGCGTCAGCGGTCGAGCGCAACACCCTGGTGCAGTCCTGCGTGATGCGCTGCACTGACTGACGTCGGTGCTCGCGGGGGCGGTGCCTGTGTCGCCGGAGGGCCGGCGCGCAGGTCACCGTCGTCAGCGAGGAGCAGCGGAATGACCACCACCGAGACGGGCAACGTCACCGGCACCAAGGACAAGGACTACAACCTCCTCTGGTTCACCGAGACCTGCCTCAGCAATGCGTTGCGCCTGGAGACCTACATCCAGGACGCCGAGCGCGAGGGGGACTCGGAACTGGCAGATCTCTTCCGTCGGGCGCAGTCGGACAGTCGCAAGGGCGCCGAGCAGGGCAAGACCATGCTCGCCGGCCGGATCCGCGGCTGACCGTCGGAACGTCGAGGGCCCTCTCCCTGCCCGGGGGAGGGCCCTCGGCACGCCGTCGACCCCCCCCGCCCACCGGTGGGTCATGCGGAGCTGTCGGCAGCGGCCGCTAGCCTGACCCGCGACATGGGGACGACTGACGGGCGCGAAGCAGCCGCGCCGACTCCGATGGGCGCGGCATGAAGCTCACCGTGGTCGGCTGCTCGGGCAGCGCGCCGGGGCCGAAGTCTGCGGCGTCCTGCTACCTGGTCGAGCACGACGGGTTCCGGCTGGTACTCGACCTCGGCAGCGGTGCGTTCGGGGCGCTGCAGGGCGTGGCCGACCCCGACTCGGTCGACGCGTTCTACCTGTCGCACCTGCACGCCGACCACTGCCTCGACATCGCACCGTTCGTCGTCTGGCACCGGTACTCCGGCCGGGCGACGAAGAAGCAGGTGCCGCTGTACGCACCGGTCGCCGCCGAACGGCGGCTCGCGCTGGCCTACGACGGCGACGGCGAGGGGATCACCGACGTCTTCGACTTCGTCCCGGTCGGCCCCGGTTCGTTCCCCCTCGGCCCCTTCGAGGTGACGCTCGCGCGCACCGCGCACCCGATCGAGTGCTACGCGATCCGGCTCACCGCCGGCGGCCGCTCGCTGGTCTACACCGGTGACACCGGCCCCAGCGAGCGGGTGATCGAGCTGGCCCGCGGGGCCCACGTGCTGCTCGCCGAGGCCGCGCACCCGCCGGGCGGCGACCTGCCGAAGGGCCTGCACCTCACCGGCCGCGAGGCCGGCGAGCACGCCGCGGCAGCCGGTGTGGGGCGCCTGCTCCTCACGCACATCCCGTCGTGGGTGGACGAGATCGGCCAGCTGTTCGCCGCGAGCGCGGTGTTCTCCGAGACCGAGCTGGTGCGCCCCGGCGCCACCTACGAGATCTGAGCACCACCCGCCCGGAGGGCCTGCGCTTGCCTCGCGCGGCGCTGCCGGGCACCGTGGCCGCGTGGTGGACGAGGAGCGCGACGGCGTCACGCTGACCAGCCTGGATGCCGAGCTCGGTGACGGTCTCGGGGTGACGAAGCGAGCGCTGGTCGACTACGCCGACGCCGTGGCCGACCGGCTCGTCCCGCTCCTGACCGGGCGGCCGCTGTCGGTGAAGCGCGTGCGGCCCGGCCAGGCGCCCTTCATGCAGCGCAACGTCAGCAAAGGCGCGCCCGACTGGGTGCGAACAGCCCCGATGTGGTCGGAGGGTTCCCACCGGGAGATCCACCAGGTGCTCTGCGACGACCGGCGCACGTTGCTGTGGCTGGCGAACCAGCGCGCCGTCGAACTGCACATCCCGTTCTTCCGCGTCGGGGAGGACGAGCCGACCGGTCTGGTCCTCGATCTCGATCCGCCCGAGGGGGCGGACTTCCCGGTCGTCGTGGCGGCTGCCCGGCTGGTCCGGCAGGCGCTCGACGACTGCGGGCTCGCGGGCGCGGTCAAGACCAGCGGCTCGAAGGGGCTGCACGTCGTCGTCCCGGTGGCAGGGTCGTCGTTCGAGGACGTCGCCGCGGCCACCCGGGCGCTCGCGGGACGGACCGCAGCGCTGGACCCTGAGCTGGCCACGACCGCCTACATCAAGGAGGACCGCGGAGGCCGGGTCTTCGTGGACTCGACGCGTTCGGGGCAGGGCACGATCGTCGCTGCGTACAGCCCCCGCATCCGGCCCGGGTTGCCCGTCTCCTTCCCGGTCGCCTGGGACGAGCTCGACGGCGTGCGCCCGGCCGACTTCACGGTCACGACGGCGCCCGCGCTGCTCGATGACGGCGACCCGTGGGCTCAGGCGCTGCCGGCGCCCGAGCGGCTGCCCGCCGACCTGGTGGCAGAGGGCCACACGATCCCCATCGCGCGGGTGCATGCCATGCACGAGGGCAAGCGTCGGGCGCGGGCGAAGCGGGAGAGCGACGGCGGCTGACCGCTGTCCCCAGCCCGGGCGCCCGTCCACAGCTGGGTGCGGGCACGGCCGTTCTGTCGGTGCCCCGGCGGAACCTCTCCCGCATGACGCACGACCCGCAGACTCTCGCCTGGCTCGACCAGGAGGACGCGCACCTCGCGCAGACCATCCGCGCCCACCGCTGGGCGGTGCAGTACGTCGACGCCGGGGAACAGCCCGGCGAGCCGGCGTTCGGCTACACGATCGGCCTCTACGGGCTGGGACATCCGGAGCTCGTCATCGTCGGGCTCGGGCACGACAACGCGCACGGCATCCTCGGCCGGGTCGCCGGCATGGTGGCCGAGGGGCGTGACCTGCTCGTGGGCGAGCTGCTCGCCTGGCCGGACTGGGGCGGCCGGATCGTCGTCGAGGAGCTGCCCAACCCGGGCGAGGTGGTCCTCGCCGCGAACCGCTTCTACGAGCGCCCGGCGGAGTACTCCGTGCCGGCCTACCAGCTCACCTGGGACCACGCCGACGGCTCGTTCCCGTGGGACGACGACTACCCGTGCGGGCCGGACTGCCAGCCGCGCCCGGGAACCTGGCGGGCCTGAGCCCGGAGCGATACGGACGCCCCTGGGACATCTCCGGCGGGCATGATGTGCCGGCAGTCGAGGCGGTGGAGAAGGGTGAGTCATGAGCAAGGACGCGGACCGGACGCCGGCAGCCGCGCGGCCGCGACGCCGGCTGCGGACGCACATCGTCCCCACCGGCGAGCAGCACGCCGTCACGACCCTCGAGCTGTTCTTCGACCTGGTGTTCGTGTTCGCCTTCACCCAGGTCACCGCGTTCATGGCCGACGACCTCGGCCTGCGCGGAGTCCTGCGCGGCCTCGTCCTCTTCGCACTCCTGTGGTTCGTGTGGTGCAGCTACACCTGGCTCGGCAACCAGGCCCGTGCGGACGAGGGCGTGGTGCGCCTGGCGATGATCGTCGCGATGGGAGCGACGTTCCTCGTCGCCCTGGCCATCCCGGAGGCGTGGGGCGACGAGGGGGGTGGGATCAGCGCTCCTGTGGTCCTGGCCGTCGCCCTCGCAGTCGTCCGCGTCGTCCACCTGGGCGTCTACGCCGTCGCGGCGCTCGGGGACGCCGGCCTGCGGTCTCAGCTGGTGCGCACGGCGGTCCCGGTCGGGATCGCCGTGACGCTGCTGGTGGTCGGGGCCGTCATCGGCGGCCCCACGCAGACGGTCCTCTGGGCGATCGCGCTCGTCGTCGACTACACCGGCGTGTACGCCTCGGGCACCGACTGGCGACTGCCCGCACCGGGCCACTTCGCCGAGCGCTACGGCCTGATCGTCATCATCGCGCTCGGGGAGTCGATCATCGCCGTAGGTGTCGGAGTTGCCGATCTGCCGCTGACCGTGCCCACGATCGCCGCCGCACTGCTGGGGCTCGTGGTGAGCGTTGCGCTCTGGTGGGCGTACTTCGACGTGGTGGCGCCCGTGGCCGAGAGGGAGCTGCGGCGCCGGGAAGGGACCGAGCGCGTGCGGCTGGCACGCGACTCCTACACCTACCTGCACTTCCCGATGGTGGCCGGCGTGATCTACCTGGCCCTGGGGGTGAAGAAGGTGGCGGAGTACGTCGGGGACGAGTCGCACCACAGCCTCGCCGACCCGCTGCCGGCGACGGCCCTCTGGGCCCTGTACGCCGGCGTGGTGGCCTACCTCCTCGCCCACCTCGGCTTCCGGCTGCGAAACGTCGGCTCGCTCAACCGACCGCGGGCGGTCGTGGCCGTCGTGCTGCTGCTCGCGCCGCTCGCCGTCCAGTCCCTACCGGCGCTCGCGGCGCTGGCCGTCCTGGCCGCCGTCCTGGTCGCGCTGATCGTCTTCGAGGTCGTGCACTACGCCGACGCGCGTGCCGCGGTGCGGGCCGAGGCTGCGCAGCACCATTGACCCGTCAGTCGATGCCGAGGTCGCGCATCAGCTTGGCGACGTGCCCGGTGGCCTTGACGTTGTAGGACGCGCGCTCGATGCGGCCCTCGGCGTCGACGACGAAGGTCGAGCGGATCACGCCGACGACCTCCTTGCCGTAGAGCTTCTTCGGGCCGTAGGCGCCGTAGGCCTGCAGCGCGGTCTTCCCGGGGTCGGAGACCAGCGTGATGCCGAGCTCCTCCTTCTCCCGGAACCGGAGGAGCTTCTCGGGCTCGTCGGGGGAGATCCCGATGATGTCCAGCCCGGCCTCGGCGAGGTCGCCCGCGGCGGCGGTGAAGTCGACGGCCTGGGTGGTGCAGCCCGGGGTCATCGCCGCCGGGTAGCAGTAGACGATCACGCGGCGGCCGCGGTAGTCGGCGAGCGACACCGGCTTGCCGTCGGCGTCGGGGAGCGTGAAGGCCGGCGCCGGATCGCCCGGGGAGAGGCGGACGGGTGCCGTTCCGGTCCCGCTGTCGGTCTCGGTCATGCCCTGCATCCTGCCGTGTCCGGCCCCGGCTCCGGCACTGGGGAGCCCCGGGCGGGTCAGCCGGGGAGGAAGGAGAAGCGGACCTGCCGGGTGTGGTTGTCCACGTTGGTGTCGACCAGGCAGACGCGCTGCCAGGTGCCCAGCTGCATGAGGCCCTCCAGCACCGGCACGGTGGCGTGCGGGGGGACGAACGCCGGCAGCACGTGGTCCCGGCCGTGGCCCGCGCTGCCGTGCCGGTGGCGCCAGCGGTCGTCGCGGGGGAGCAGCTCCTCGAGCTGGGCCAGCAGATCGTCGTCGCTGCCCGAACCGGTCTCCAGGATCGCGATGCCGGCCGTCGCGTGCGGCACGAAGACCTGCAGCAGGCCGTCGACCTCCTGCTTCACGAAGTCGGCGCACTCGTCGGTCAGGTCCACCACCACGGGGACGCCGCCGGTCCGCACCGAACGCAGCTCCGATCGCATGCGGTCGATCCTGGCGGTGCGTGATGACGGATGCACGGCGGCGGGCCAAGAGGGGGCCCAACTACCCTCGGGATCCGTGACCCGCCCCGACGGCCGCAGCGCCGACCAGCTCCGCCCGGTGACCATCACCCGCAACTGGCTCGACCACGCGGAAGGCTCGGTGCTCGTCGAGTTCGGCCGCACCCGGGTGCTCTGCGCGGCCAGCGTCACCGAGGGCGTGCCCCGCTGGCGGAAGGGTTCGGGGCTCGGCTGGGTGACCGCCGAGTACTCGATGCTGCCCCGCGCCACCCACACCCGCAGCGACCGCGAGTCGGTCAAGGGCCGCATCGGAGGCCGCACGCACGAGATCAGCCGGCTCATCGGCCGGTCGCTGCGCGCCTCGATCGACCTGGCGGCACTCGGCGAGAACAGCATCGCGATCGACTGCGACGTCCTGCAGGCCGACGGAGGCACCCGCACCGCGGCGATCACCGGCGCCTACGTGGCCCTCGCCGACGCCGTTTCCTGGCTGGGGGAGCGCAAGAAGCTGGCCCGCCCGAAGGCGATCGTGCAGTCGGTCGCGGCCGTGAGCGTCGGCGTCATCGACGCCGAGCCGCGGCTGGATCTCGCCTACGAGGAGGACGTGACGGCCGGCACCGACATGAACGTCGTCTGCACCGGTGACGGGAACTTCGTGGAGGTGCAGGGGACCGCGGAAGGCGCCGTCTTCGACCGCAAGACGCTCGACGCGCTGCTCGACCTGGCCGTCGAAGGCTGCAGGGAGCTCACCCGGCTGCAGGCCGACGCGCTCGCCCGATGAGCACCCGGCTGCTCCTGGCCACCCGCAACGCCGGCAAGCTCGCCGAGCTGCAGCGACTGCTGGAGACCGCCGTCCCCAGGGTCGAGGTCGTCGGGCTCCGGGACGTGCCCGAGTACCCCGAGGCCCCCGAGACCGGGGCGACCTTCGAGGAGAACGCCCTGCTCAAGGCTAGGGAGGCGGTCCGCCACACCGGGCTGCCGGCGGTGGCAGACGACTCCGGGCTGACGGTGGACGCGCTCAACGGGATGCCCGGTGTGCTGTCCGCCCGGTGGTCGGGGTCGCACGGGGACGACGACGCCAACACGGCGCTGCTGCTGGGCCAGGTGGCCGACGTGCCCGACGAGCGGCGGGGCGCCGCGTTCGTGTGCGCGGCGGCTCTCGTGACGCCCGACGGCACCGAGCGGGTGCTCGAGCGGCAGTGGCGCGGGCGGGTGATCCGCGAGAAGCGGGGCACCAACGGCTTCGGCTACGACCCGGTGTTCGTGCCCGAGGGGCTCGACGTCACCTCGGCGGAGCTGAGCCCCGCCGAGAAGGACGCGCGCAGCCACCGCGGCCAGGCGTTCGCGGCGCTGGTGCCGGTGCTGGCCGAGGTGCTCGCGCCCCGCTGACGGGTCAGTGGCGGGACGGCGTGAAGCCCAGCCACGACATCGGGTCGGCCTCGTCGCGCTTCGGGTCGTGCCGGCGCCGGCTCCCATCGGTCTCGGCGTGCCGGCCGGTGCGCATGAGGTCCTCGGGGGTGGCGATCCGGATGGCCCCGGGCACCTCGGGGGCGGCGTGGCGCCCGGTGCTGGGCACCTTCTGCGCCGGACGGGCGGAGACGACGGCGGCGCGGGTGATCGCGGCGGGCAGCCAGGTGGCAGAGCTGGTCATGCGGATCAGGTCGGCCGACGGCCCGCTCGTCCTCAACCTCGGCGTCACGGCACCACCCGGAGGGGTGAGGTCAGGCGCGAGCGCGCCCCTCGTACATGTAGCCGGCGGCCCGCGGCACCCCCGGCTCGTAGCGGGTGTCGAGCCGGGTCACGGTCAGGGGCGACGCGTCGAACAGCGTCGCCACGTCGTTGTCGAGCAGGCATCCCGACACGGCCCGGTTGAGCCGGTTGCCGCGGCGCTGCCGGCGGACCACGTCGGGATCGGGAGCCAGCCCGTGCTCGACGAAGTGCAGGCTGGCGCCCGGCTTCAGGACCCGGGCGACCTCGGCCAGCGCGGCGCCTGCGTCCGGGATGCCGCACAGCACCCAGGTGCACAGGGCGGCGTCGAAGCGGCCATCGGGCAGATCGAGGGACCGGGCGTCGTCCCCGGCCACCACCACCGGCACCGGTGAGGCGTCGCGGCGAGCTCGGGCCAGCCGTACCGCCGTCGCCTTCGGCTCGACCGCCCACACGCCGGTGACCGCGGCCGGCAGGTGCGGGAGGTTGAGCCCGGCTCCGAAGCCGATCTCCACGACGTCGCCCACGAGGTCGGCGCACACGCGGTCCCGCAGCTCCCCGGTCAGCCGGTCGTTGAGCGCGAAGGCGTGCAGCCGAGGCTGCAGGTGTCGGCTGTAGAGGCCCATCGGCGCAGGATGCTGTACGGGACGGCTGGGCGGAAGCCTTCCGCGTGAGGTGCGGCGCTCGCGGGCACAGAGGCCCGGTGCGGGTCTTCGTGGACGAGGTCAGGGCGCTGCGGTTCGACGACGGGACGCCGGTGACCGCGGCCTCCGGCATCGCGCCGCTCGGGCCGGGCTGGCTGGTGGTGCAGGACGACGCGACCGTCGCGGGATGGCTGTGCGACGACCGGGTCCTCCCCGTCCGGGTCCTCCCGCCGGTCGAGGGCCTGGACCGGTTCAGCGAGGCGGCGGGCACCAAGCACCTGAAGCCGGACCTGGAGGTGGCCTGCCCGGCCGAGGTCGACGGCGCGCCGGCGGTCCTCGTCCTCGGTTCCGGGTCCACCCCGCGGCGCATGCGTGGCGCGCTCGTGCGCCGGGTGGATGACGGGTTCCCCGTCGAGGCGGCCGAGCTGGGGCCGCTGTACGAGCGCGTCGCCGGTCTCCTGGGGCTGCCGATGGACCGGCTCAACCTGGAGGGCGCCAGCCGGCACGGGGACACCGTCCGGTGGTTCAACCGCGGCAACCTGGCGGCCGGCGTCCCCTCCGCCAGCGTCGACGTCCCGCTCGGGGACCTCGTCGACGCGGTCCTGGGCCGGCGTGACGGCGGGTCGATCCCGGTGGTCCGGCCCCGCGTCTATGCCCTCGGCGAGGTGGAGGGCGTCGGGCTCGCCGTCACCGACGCGATCGCGCTGCCCGACGGCCGCGTGCTGCTGAGCGCCGCGGCCGAGGACAGCCCCAACGCCGTGGACGACGGCCCGGTCGTCGCCACCGCGCTCGCCTGGGTGGACGACGAGGAGGTCGTCGCCGTCGCGCCGATCCCGGCGGTCGAGGGGCACGTGCACAAGGTGGAGGGGCTGGCGCTGCGCCGGGTGGACGGCGGTGAGGTGCACCTGCTGGCCGTGGTGGACGACGACGACCCGGGCACCCCGTCCACCGCGATCGACCTTCGCGTCCAGCTGACCTGAGAGCGGAGCGCCACCCGTACGGGTGACCCCGGCGCGGCCGGCTTTGCACCGGCACCCGCGAGGTGCCGATCCCTGTCGTGTGCGGCCGCACCTCGGCAGCCGCCTGACGCAAGGACGCGCCTTCCCATGACCAGCCGACCGAGTGCCCTGCCGACGTCGCTCGAGCAGCCCGTCGCGGGCGGCAGGACCGGGCGCCGCCCGGCGCCGCGGATCTCCACCCACGCGGCGTCCGCCGGCCTGGTCGCCGTCCTGGGCGTGCTCACCGCGTTCTCGGTGGGTGCGGCGGTCGTCAACGCCGCTGCCGCGACCGAGGCCGAGCTCAGCGTCGACGTCTCGGAGTCCGCCGACGTGGCCGAGGAGTCCCTGGCCCTCCAGGAGGAGCTCGCCGACGAGCTCAGCGTCGAGGACGATCCCGGGACACGCGACGACTACCTGACTGCGGTCGCGGCCACCCGCGACGCCCTCCGGGAGATCGGCACCGTCGCGCACGGCGACGACCCGCGACGGCTGGAGCACTGGCTCGCCTCGCAGTCCGCGTACGAGGCCGCGGTCGTGCAGCTCCTGAAGGTGGCCGCGACCAGCCCGGACGACGCCCAGGCCTTCGAGGACGAGTACGTCGACCCGCACTTCGACGCCGTCGAGGAGATCGTCCGCGGCGAGGCGCGGGAGCACCGCACCGCGGCGGACGAGGCGCTGGCCGACCTGCGCCGCGCCCAGCAGGTGCTGCTGTGGGTGACGCCGGCGATCTTCGGCGTCGGGCTGGCCTTGGTCGCCTGGTGCACGACCGTGCTCCACCGCAGCCGCCGGGAGGCCGCGTCGCGGGCCGAGGAGAACCGGCAGCAGGCGCTGCACGACGCGCTCACCGGGCTCCCCAACCGCACACTGCTGCGCCAGCGCGCCTCGGCGGCCCTCGAGGCGCCGCAGCCTCCGGGCGGCGCCGCCGCCCTCATGCTCGTCGACCTCGACCGCTTCAAGGAGATCAACGACACGCTCGGGCACGCCTACGGCGACATCGTGCTGCAGGTGGTCGCGCAGCGGCTGCAGCGGGCGGTGCGGGCCACGGACACCGTCGCCCGGCTGGGCGGCGACGAGTTCGCCATCCTGCTGCCGTACGTCGACGGCCCCGAGGCGGCCCGCGACCTGGCCGACCGCGCCCGGGCCGCCATGGAGGCAAGCATCGAGGCGGAGGGCGCGACCCTCGACGTCGACGCCAGCATCGGCATCGCGCTGGCCGGCGTCGCGGGCACCGACGTCGAGTCGTTGCTGCGCAACGCCGACATCGCGATGTACGCCGCGAAGGACCGTGGGCTGGGCGTGTGCGTCTTCGACGCCCGGCTGAACGACCACAGCCCCGAGCGGCTCGGGCTGCTCGGCGAGCTGCGCCGGGCCATCGACTCCGGGGAGCTGGTGCTGCACTATCAGCCGAAGCTGTCGGTCGCCGACGGGGAGATCCACGGCGTCGAGGCCCTCGTGCGCTGGCAGCACCCCGAGCGCGGTCTCATCCCGCCCGGGCTGTTCATCCCGCTGGCGGAGCGGACGCCGCTCATCCACGCCCTGACCCGCCACGTCGTCGACACGGCGCTCGCGCAGTGCGCCACCTGGCGTCGGGCCGGCCGCGTGCTCCAGGTCGCGGTCAACATCTCGGCGCGCAACCTGCTCGACGACCGGTTCGTCGACGACGTGCTCGACCTGCTCGCGCGGCACGAGGTGCCGGCCGCCCTCCTGGAGCTCGAGGTCACCGAGAGCGCGATCATGGCCGACCCGGCGCGTGCGCGGCAGATCCTCGGCCGGCTCGCCGCCTACGGCATCACGCTCTCCATCGACGACTTCGGGGCCGGCTACACGTCGCTGGCGCACCTCAAGGACCTGCCGATCCACCAGCTGAAGATCGACCGGTCGTTCGTCTCCTCCATGACCACCGACCGGAGCGACGCGCTGATCGTCCGCGCGGTCGTGGAGCTCGGGCACAACCTGGGCCTCACGACGATCGCCGAGGGAGTTGAGGACGAGGCCACCTGGCAGCGCCTGCGGGCGGTCGGCTGCGATCTCGCGCAGGGCTACCACCTGTCCCGGCCGATGCCGGTCCAGCAGCTGGAGGCCTGGTACGACGACGCCCGCGGCGCCGTCCGGGGGTGACGGCGGCCGCTCGGCCACCGTCGGACGGAGGTGCGGGAGGGGGGAGTCGAACCCCCACGCCCGAAGGCACCAGATCCTAAGTCTGGCGTGGCTGCCGTTACACCACTCCCGCTCGGCTCCCGGAGTCTAGGAGTCGCCCACGCGGGTGTCGCAGCACTTCCCGGGCGAGCTGACCGGCGCTGCGTCTGGCAGGCTGTCGCCCGTGCCTCGCGACCCACGACAGATCCAGCTGGAGATCGACGCCGCCCGCGAGTCGCTGGCCGCCACCCTGGACCAGCTGACCTACCGGACCAGCCCGACGCGGCTCAGGACCAAGGGCCGGGACGCCGTCCAACGCTTCCTGCAGACACCGGCCGGCATGGCCGCGGCCGGCGCCGTCGGCCTCCTGGTCACCTTCGCCGTCGTGCAGAAGATCCGGCATCGCAACGACTGATCGCGTGCACCCGCGCCCCGACCCCGTCGGGCCCGGCCAGGAGTCCGTCTGGGACTACCCCAGGCCGCCGTCGGCCGAGGTCACGCCCCGACGCGTCGTCGTGGAGCTCGGGGGCCGGGTGCTCGCCGACACGGTGCGCGCCGTCCGCGTCTGCGAGACCAGCCATCCACCGGTCTACTACGTGCCCCGGGACGACATCGCCGACGGCGTGCTCGAGCGCGGCGCGGGCGGCTCGTGGTGCGAGTGGAAGGGCGCGGCCACCTACTGGGACGCCGTCGTCGACGGCCGTCGCGTCCCCGCCGCCGGCTGGTCCTACGAGAACCCGACCCCCGGCTTCGAGCACCTGCGCGGCGCCGTCGCCTTCTACCCCGGCCGGGTCGATAGGGCGAGCGTCGACGGCGAGAGGGTCCGCCCGCAGGCGGGCGGGTTCTACGGCGGCTGGATCACCGACGAGGTCGTCGGGCCGTTCAAGGGCGACCCGGGCACCCTGGGCTGGTAGGCCCGGAGATGCACCGAGCGCCCCCGCCGCGGTGCGGACGGGGCGCTCGGGGGACGTCCGTCAGGGGGTGCGGATCAGCGGCAGCACGATGGTGTCGAGCACCTCGTCGGCGAAGGCCTCGTCCACGGGCCGCCCGGTCAGCAGCCACCGCTGCACCATGAGGGCGCTGGTCGTCTCGGCGAGCACCGAGTTCTCCAGCCCCGGCCGGATCTCGCCGCGGGCCTCGGCCCGGGCCCACAGCTCCGCGAACGACTTCCGCCACACCGCCAGCGGCCCGTCGTGGAAGGCCTGCGCGAGGGCCGGCTGGTGGGGGATCGTCGAGAGCAGCGAGAGGGTGGCCGCCCCGGTCGGGCCCTCGATCATGGACACCATCTGGTGCATCATCGCGCGCAGGTCGCCTTCGAGGGTTCCGGTGTCGACCGCCTCGGCCTCGGCACGGTTGAGCTCGGAGATGGTGTCGACGACGAGGTCCTGCTTGGTGCGCCAGCGGCGGTAGATCGTCGCCTTGCCGACCCCGGCCTCCGAGGCCACGGCGTCCATGGTGAGCGACCCGTAGCCGACCTCGGCCAGGAGGCGCAGTATCGCGGCGCGGATGACCCCGTCGCGGCTGGGGTCGCGCGGGCGGCCACCGCGACTGGGGCGGGGCAGATCTGTAGTTGCGAGGGCCATGGCGCTGACCTTAGACAATAAAGCTAGGAACGTTCCAGAACGCGGCTGTCAGTTCACCGTGCAACTACCTGTTCGTGCGTGGCGGGGCGCCGCGCGCCTGCCCGAGACGGGCTGGGGCGTGAGTCATCCTGCGACCGTGGGAACCATCTGCGGTGCGGTCTGCGGCTGCCGCCAGAACTGGGAGGTGCCGGGTCCGGCGACCCGCGCCCTGCTCGCCACCTCCGTCGGGCACGTGCTGCCGACCGTCTCGCGCCTGGCGAAGGCCATGGGCCTGACCGTCTCCGCGTCCCCCCAGCTGGTCGACGTCGTCGACGACCGGGGCGGCCGGACGCTGGATCGGCTCTTCCAGCGGCTGGCCCGCGAGCTGACCGGTGCCGAGACCGAGGCGCTGCGGGTGGTGACCGACCCGCCCGCCGACGGAGCGGCCCTGACCGCCCGGCTGCTCACCGCGCCGACCCTCGCGGTGGAGTTGGCCCGGCGCGGGGTGACCGTCGAGGTCGGCGTCCTGGCCGAGGCGGAGTTCTGGTCGGCCTATCAGCCGATCGTGTCCCTCGCCGACCGCTCCGTCGTCGCCCACGAGGCCTTGCTGCGCGGAGTCGTCGACGACCGCGAGGTCGGCGGCGGCGACCTGTTCTTCGTGGCCGAGCAGGCCGGCTGGCTGGACCGGCTCGACCGCATCGGCCGCGAGTCGGCCGTCGCCGGGGCCGCGCCCTGGCTCGGCGACGACGACCTCTACGTCAACTTCCACCCGGCCTCGGTCCTCCGGCCGCAGGTCTGCCTGGCCGGCACCGAGCGCGTCGTCCACGAGACGGGCATCGCGCCCGGGCAGCTGGTCTTCGAGGTCGTCGAGTCGCACGCCATCCTCGACCGCGGGCACCTGGTCTCGATCCTCGACCACTACCGGTCGCTGGGCTGGCGGGTCGCGCTGGACGACGTCGGCGCGGGCTGGTCGAGCCTGTCGCTGATGGCCGCCGTCCGGCCCGAGGTGGTGAAGCTCGACAAGGCGCTGGTGCGGGGGCTGCCCGACGACGGCGCGCGCTCCGTCCTCAGGGCGGTCACCGACCGGGCCCACCAGCTCGGCGCGGTGGTCGTCGCCCAGGGCGTGGAGACCGAGCGGCTGGCGGACGAGGTGACCGCGCTGGGAGCCGACCTGGGTCAGGGGTGGCTGTTCGGCCGCCCGGTCCGCCCCGAGCCGCCCGTCGAGGAGGGCGAGGGCCGGTGGCAGCCGGTCAGTGCTGCGCCCAGGCGGTGAGCACGGGCCGGCGGTGCTCGTGCCCGAGCACGCCGTACCTGCCGGCCGGCAGGGCGAACAGCGCGCCGGCCTCCGGGGCGAGGCCGAGCCAGCGGGCGGTGAGGATGCGCAGCACGTGCCCGTGCGCCACGAGGGCCACGTCCCCGTCCCGCAGGCGCGGACGGACGCGCTCGAGCACCCGGTCCACGCGGGCGCCGACCGCGGCCAGCGTCTCGCCGGGTGAGTCCCCGGGCACGATCCCGTCCCGCCAGAGCGACCACTCGCGGCCCAGCTCGCCACTGATCTCCGCCGTCGTCCGGCCCTCGTAGCCGCCGTAGTCGACCTCGACCAGGTCCTCGTCGACCGCCGTCTCGCGCAGGCCGGCCAGCTCGGCGGTGCGGCGGGCCCGCTGCCGCGGACTGACCAGGACCTCGGCGAAGCGACGACCGGCGAGCGCCCGGCGCACCGCCTGGGCCTGGTGCTCGCCCTCGGGCAGCAGTGGCAGGTCGGTGATGCTGGTGTGCCTGCCGTCCCGGCTCCACTCCGTCTGGCCGTGCCGCAGCACGACGACCTCCCCGACCCGCCCACCGCGACCCTCGCCCATGCGGCCATCGAACACGGGAACGGGAACACCCGCGCGCACCGGTGTGCTGGCCATGGACATGACGACTGCACAGATCAGCGACACGTTCAGCATCGGCGGGGACCTGCCCGTCCACCGGCTCGGCTACGGCGCCATGCAGATCACCGGACCCGGCGTCTGGGGCGAGCCGGCCGACCGTCCCGGTGCCCTCGCGGTCGTACGGGCAGCCATCGAGCAGGGCGTCGACTTCATCGACACCGCGGACTCCTACGGCCCGCAGGTCAGCGAGCAGATCATCGCCGAGGCCGCCTTCCCGTACCCCGACGGCCTGGTCATCGCCACCAAGGCCGGCCTGACCCGCACCGGACCGGGTGTGTGGCCGGTGTGCGGGCGCCCCGAGTACCTCACCCAGCAGGTCGAGCTCTCGCTGCGCAACCTCAAGGTGGACCGCGTCGACCTCATCCAGCTGCACCGCATCGACCCCCAGGTGCCGCTGGCCGACCAGCTCGGCGCGTTCAAGGAGCTCCAGCAGCAGGGCAAGGTGCGGCACATCGGTGTCTCCGAGGTGTCCGTCGAGGAGCTGCAGGCCGCCCGCGAGATCGTCGACGTGGTCAGCGTCCAGAACCTCTACAACCTGACGAACCGGAAGAGCCAGGACGTGCTCGACTACGCCACCGCGAACGGCATCGCGTTCATCCCGTGGTTCCCGATCGCCACCGGTGACCTCGCGGCGCCCGACAGCCCGGTGGCCGACATCGCCCGTGAGCTGGACGCGACGCCGTCCCAGGTGGCGCTGGCCTGGCTGCTGCAGAAGTCGCCGGTCGTGCTGCCGATCCCCGGCACGAAGTCCGTCGACCACCTCACCGAGAACCTCGGTGCGGCCCGGCTGACGCTCTCCGCCGAGGACGTGGCCCGGCTGGACGCCCTGGCCTGAGCTCAGTGCCCGTGACCGGCGGCCACCAGGTCGCCGGTCACGGGCGCGGCGGGCCGGCTGCGGCGGACCGGTCGCCGCGCCGCGGAGACGGGCGCCCCGGCCGGCCCGGCGAGGACCCCGTCCAGCTGCAGCTCACCGGTCAGGTTGGCCATGGCGATGAGCCGCCGGGTCCCCGGGAGGGCGCCCACGATGCGGCCGGCCCGGCCGTCGGCCTCGAGCTCCCGGGTGAACGCGACGAGCGCGTGCAGGCAGGAGCAGTCCCAGAACCGGGTGCTGCCGAGGTCCACCACGACCTGCGGAGTGCCCAGCCCCGCGGCCTGGGCCAGGACGTCGGCCACGAAGGGCTCCGTCGAGAGGTCCGCGTCGCCGGTGAACCGGACGACGACCTGGGCGGGAGCGGGGACGAGGGCGGCGTTGAGCTGTGGCACCAGGCCTCCGGGCACTCGGGTGCGTCGGCCACCTCGGGTTCAAGTGGCGTCTCCGACCCTAGGTCGCGGCCCCCGTCTTCACAACGGAGAGCGACTGATCGGTCGCAGGAAGTTCTGTAAACCTCCGCGACGTCGCTCCCGGACCCCGGCCGTCCGCCGCGGTGCGGCACGCGTCACGATGGCCGCGTGGATGCTGCTGACTTCCGCCAGATCCGGGACGCCGTTCGCCAGCTGGTCCGCGGGTCCGTCGTCCCGCGCGAGGAACAGATCGAGGACGAGGACCGCATCCCCGACGACCTCCGGGCCCGGGCCGCCGACATGGGGCTGTTCGGGTACGCCCTGCCCGAGGAGTACGGCGGCCTCGGCGTCACGATGACCGAGGACGTCCAGCTCGCCTTCGAGTTCGGCTACACGACCCCGGCGTTCCGCTCGCTGTTCGGCACGAACAACGGCATCGCGGGTCAGGTCCTCGCCCGGTTCGGCACCGACGGGCAGAAGGAGAAGTACCTGCCGCGGCTGGCCGCCGGTGAGCTGATCGGCTCCTTCGCCCTCACCGAGGCCGAGGCCGGCTCCGACCCGGCCGGCCTGCGGACGACGGCCCGCCGCGACGGGGACGAGTGGGTGATCAACGGCAGCAAGCGCTACATCACCAACGCGCCGCTCGCCGACCTCTTCGTCGTCTTCGCCCGCAGCAACGCCGAGGAGCGCGGCGGCCGGGGGATCTCCAGCTTCGTCGTCGAGACATCGACGCCGGGGGTCACGGTGGGCCCCAAGGACAAGAAGATGGGTCAGTCCGGCGCGTGGACGGCGGAGGTCTTCTTCGACGACGTGCGCGTGCCTGCCGACGCGCTGATCGGCGAGGAGGGCCGCGGGTACTCGAAGGCGCTGACCGTGCTCTCGCGCGGCCGCCTGCACATCGCCGCGCTGTGCGTCGGCATGGCGCAGCGGGTCCTCGACGAGTCGGTCGCCTACGCCGCCACCGCCCAGCAGGGCGGGGCCCCCATCGGCCGGTTCCAGCTCGTCCAGGGGCTGCTCGCCGACATGCACGCGGAGCTGCTCGCGGGCCGGAGCCTCGTGCGGGAGGTGGCGGAGCGGTACGACAGCGGGGAGGACACGTCGATCGGCCCGTCGTCGGCCAAGCTGTTCTGCACCGAGATGGTCGGCCGGGCGACCGACTCCGCGGTCCAGGTGCACGGCGGCATGGGCTACCTCCGCACCACGCCGGTCGAGCGCTTCTACCGCGACGCCCGCCTGTTCCGGCTCTACGAGGGCACCAGCGAGGTGCAGCGCGTGATCATCGGCAGCGGCCTGCTGCGCGAGGCCGGCATGTCCCGTGCGTGAGCGCGAGGTCCGGCGCGAGGCGGTGGGGGAGCTCGGGGCCGCGCTGCGGGACCTGGTCGACGCCGCGGTCCGCACGGAGGTCTCCCTCGACGAGCTCGCGGCCGCGACCGCGGGTGCCCGGGAGCTGGCCGCGTCCCTGCGGGCGGAGACCCGCGGGCTGCACGACATCGCGACCGTCGACGATCCCTCGACCGGGGAGCGCTGGTACAGCCCGGTGTACGGGCCGGGCAACCCGGTGGCGCCGCCGATGGAGGCCTCGAGCACCCCGGACGGCCGGGCCACCGGCCGCGTCACCCTCGGCAAGGCGCACGAGGGTCCGCCCGGCCTGGTGCACGGGGGTGTCGTCGCGACGCTGCTCGACCACGTCCTGGCCCGGGCGGTGCGTGCCGCCGGCCGGGGTGGGCTGACCGCGACGCTGACCGTCACCTACCGGCGTCCGGTGCAGCTCGGCGTCCCGCTCGTCGCCACCGCGGAGATCGGCACGACCGACGGCCGCCGGACCACCGCGACCGCCCGGATCGTCGCGGAGGACGCCCCCGGCTCGACGCTCGCCGAGGCGGAGGGGCTCTTCGTGGCGCTGCGCCCCGAGCGCGCCGCGGACGTGTTCGCCCCGACCGGCCGCGACGTGGACGCCTGGACCACACGGACCTGATTCCGCCGATCTCATGGACGCCGACTCGACGGTGGATCGGTGATCCTCCGGGGTACGCGCGAGAGAGTCGATCGTCCGCGCGCGGTCCGGCCGGGTTCCGCTAGCGTCCGCCTCCCACGACGGCGGAGGGAATCCGATGTCCGGTAGGCATGGCTGGGTCGCGTTCGGCGCGGATCCGGTCGGCAGCCCGACCGACGGCGGCCTGCGACCGGAGTTCGCCGACGTGGGCCGGCTCGCTCGCCGGGGGGTGCGGGCGGTGGTCGGCGCCGCACGAGCGGAGGAGCGGCCGCGGCTGTCGCAGGTGCTGGCCGACCACCTCGGTCCCGAGGCCTCCGCGCTGGACGTGGTGGAGGAGACCTGGCCCGGGTACGACCACGTCAACGTGCAGGCCGGACTGGATGCGTGGCTGACCGATCGCCGCCGGACCTGGCGCCTGGTCGGCATCGCGGGTTTCCAGCACGTCATCTTCGGGATCGGCGACCTGCTCTCCATCGGAGGCGGGAACGACCAGTTCGGGCTGCGTCTCGCCAACCCGGCCAGCGTCAACCTCGCCAGCGGTCCCGACGCTGCGGTGCACCCGTGCGTCCGTTGCGGCGTCTACCTCGTGACCCAGGGCGACGTGCGGACGGCGGTCCTGCTGCGGGGATCGGCGCCGGAGATGGGCCAGGACATGGTGTCGGTGCAGATCGTCAGCACCGACCCCGAGGCTGCTCCGGCGGCTGCCGCGGAGATCCGGTCCGCCAGCCTCGAGCACAACGTGTTCCGCGGCCAGGTGCTCTCGTTCGGGCAGGAGGTCTTCGGGCCCGGGCAGACGTTGCTGCAGTTCCACCCGCGGCCGGCGGTGGCAGCCGACCAACTGATCCTCCCTTCGGAGACGCTGGCCGAGGTGCAGCGCCAGGTCGTGGGAGTGGCCCGGCACAAGGACCGGCTGCTCGCCGCGGGGCAGCACCTCAAGCGGGGACTGCTCCTCTACGGACCGCCCGGCACGGGGAAGACGCACACCGTCCGGTTCCTGACCAGCAGCCTGGTGGGCACGACCGTCCTGCAGCTCAGCGGCAATGCCATGCACCTGATCGCCGAGGCGTGTTCCGTCGCCCGGGCGCTGCAGCCGGCCATGCTCGTCATCGAGGACGTCGACCTCATCGCCGACGACCGAGGGATGCATCCCGGTCAGCACCCGCTGCTCTTCCAGTTGCTCAACGAGATGGACGGCCTCGCCGAGGACGCCGATGTCGTGTTCGTGCTGACCACCAACCGGGCCGACCTGCTCGAGCCCGCGCTCGCGGCCCGCCCCGGACGCGTCGACCAGGCGGTGGAGATGGCTCTGCCCGACGCCCCGGCGCGGCGCGCGCTGTTCGAGCTCTACCGAGGCGCGCTGCCGGTCGACACCACCGGACTGGACGACGTCATCGCCCGCACCGAGGGCGTGACGGCGTCCTTCCTCAAGGAGCTGCTCCGCCGCGCCGCACTGCTGGCCGCGACGCGCACGCCGACGTCCGACCACCTGGAGGTGTCAGCGGCGGACCTCACGGCGGCCCTCGACGAGCTGCTCGACACGCGCAACGCCATGACCCGGACGCTGCTGGGCAGCACGGCGGACTGAGGTCCGGTCGGCGCGCGGTCAGTCCGGCCTGTTCGCCGGGTCGCCGGCCGGGTCCCGCGTCCGACCACCCGCAGGTGCCAGCAGGGGTCCGGGGGCTCCGTCACCCCGGCCGAGGGCCGCGACGAACTGAGCCAGGACGTCGTCGCTGCGGTGCGCCGGGGTCCAGTCCAGGAGCCTGCGGGCACGGCTGGTGTCGAGGGCCGGGAGCTGGGTGCCCATGTCCAGCCACCCCGGTTCGGTGGGGACGACGCGCGCGGTGAACGCCGCGTGCAGCGCGGCGCGCAGGGCCGCCGTGGGGACCGGGACGCGCACGGTGCCCAGCGCGCGGGCGATCCCGTTCGAGTCGAGCAGCGGCTCGGCGGCCAGGTTGAACGGCCCCGGCGCCCGGCGGTCGAGCATCCGCACGATCGCGTCGGCCACGTCGTCGGCGTGGACGAACGACACCGCGACGGTCGGCAGCGGGAGCGGCAGCCGCCGTGCCACGGGGCCCGGCAGCAGGCGGGCGGCGCCGAACAGCAGCGGGCCGAGGAAGTATCGGCCGATCTCGCTGCCGGCCTCCGGCTGCAGGACCAGGGTCGGCCGGACGACGGTGGCCGTCGTCCCGGGGTGCCGGGCCAGCACCTCCCGGACGACGCGCTCGGCCTCGGACTTGTCGCGGCTGTACTGGGCGCTCGGGACGCCGGTCGTCGGCCAGTCCTCGGTGACCCTCTGCCCGACGGCCCCGCCGGCGTAGGCGCCGATCGAGGACAGGTGCACGAACTGGCCGAGCCCGGCGGCGGTCGCGGCGCGCGCCACCCGGAGGGAGCCCTCCACGTTCACCCGCCGCAGGTCGTCCGGGCGCCGGCCGGGCTGCAGCGCCCAGGCCAGGTGGACGACGGCGTCCACGCCGTCCAGGAACCCGGCGAGGGCGTCCTCGCTCGCGGCCTCGCCCAGGTCGGCGAGGTGCCACCGGACCCCCGCGTACGGCGCGACGTCCGGCGGCTGCCGGCGGGCCAGGCCACGCACCTCCGCGACGCCGGACGCCGGGTCGGTCAGACGCCGGAGCAGTGCGGTGCCGACGTTGCCGGAGGCGCCGGTGACGGCGACCCGCAGCCCGTCGAGGTGGCCGGGGGAGAGATCGGGCATGCGTGGGCGCTACCCGGTGGGGTCGCGCCGAACCGGTGCCACCTCGGTCACCCGTGCGCTCCAGACTTCAGCAGCCGGTCCACCGGACGTCCCTCGCCGGGCCGGACCCGCAGGCCCAGCGAGACCACGGCCAGGAGCAGCATGGCTCCGGCGCCGGCCAGCAGGCCGGCGGGGAGCCCGGCGGCGTCGGCCAGCCGGGGGAGGAGCAGGTTGCCGAGCAGCCCGCCCACCATCAGGGCCAGCGACGACGCCGAGACGGTCGTCGAGCGCTGCGACGACGTCGTCTGGTCGTGCATGAGCTCCTTGCGCAGGGGCCAGGCGGCCGCGTTGAGCAGGTAGAACACCGAGTACGCCACGGCCGCGAGGACGACGCCCGGCGCCAGCGCGAACGCCGCGATCGTCCCGGCGGCGAGCACCGAGGAGACGGCGCTGACCAGCACCACCGAGCCGCCCGCGGCGCGCCCCGCCGCGGGCGCGAGCAGCGAGCCGACCGCCGCCGCGGCGAACGACACCGCGGTGACGATCCCGAAGACGGCGGACCCGACCTCGGGGGACCCGGCCAGGTCGGCGAAGTGCAGCGGCCCGAGCAGCTCGAGCGAGGTGAGCACGACGCCGACGAGGAAGGAGATCGCGAGCAGCAGGCGGAGGAGCCGGTCGTGCAGCACGAGCCGCACGGTCGCCGAGACGACGACGGGCACCTCCCCTAGGCCGGCCCGCACGGCGCCGAGACCGGAATCCTGGGCCGGCCGGACCGGGACGACGAACAGCAGCACGGCCGCCACGTGCACCAGGCCGAACCCGGCGGCGAGCAGCAGCGGGAGGGCCAGCGCCGAAGCGCCGTCGCGGTCGACCAGGAGGGGGAGGGCGCCACCCAGCACCGCGCCGACGGTGAGCCCGGCGGCGTCGGCCGCGCCCGCGTGGGACAGCCCCGTGGTGATGTCGGCCCCCGGGTCGGTCCGGCGGACCGTGTCGACGTACCAGGCCTCGAGCGGCCCCGAGTCGAGGGCCCGCGCGACGCCCTTGAGCGCCCAGGCGACGGCGAAGACCAGCATCGAGTCGGCGATCGCCATGGTGAGCAGCCCGGCCGTGGTGAACAGCCCGGAGAGGGCGAGGACCGGCCGGTGCCCGATGGCGTCGGCGAGCCCGCCGGTGGGCAGCTCGAGCAGCAGGGTCACCGCTCCGTACACCGCGATCGTCACGCCGATGTCGGCCGGGGAGAGCCCGCGCGCCGTGGCGAGCAGCACCGACACGGGGACGGCGATGCCGACCGGTAGCCAGCGCAGCGCCGTCAGCCCGACGAACCGCCGGCGGGCCTGGCCGGGCGTCAGGACGGCGTTCACAGGGGGTAGTCCTTCAGCGGGAACAGGTCCAGCAGCACGTGCACCAGGGGCTGGTCGGGCTCCTCCTCCTCGTCGCGCCACCGCTGCAGGACGCCGTTCAGCTCGTCCACGAGCTCGCGCGCCCGGGCGGGGGAGACCCGCAGCGCCCAGTCGTTGAGCGAGGAGGCCGTGCGCCAGGCGTCGTCGGTCTGCTCGCGCTCGGCCGCGAACGCGGCGAGCATGCGGCGCTGGTGGGCGACGAGCCGGTCGGTGAGCTCGTCCACCAGCTCCGGGCCGTCGGGCTGGTCGAGGAAGTCCTCGGTGTTCCAGCGGGTGCTCCGGTGCAGGGCCCGCCACCACCGCTCGCGGCCGGTGCCCTCCTCCGGCACCTCCTCGACGAAGCCGAAGCCCGCGAGCTGGCGCAGGTGGTAGCTGGTGGCCCCGCTGCTCTCGCCGAGCCGCTCGGCGAGCCGGCTCGCGGTCGAGGGCCCGTCACTGCGCAGGGCGGCGAGCAGGCTCATGCGGAGGGGATGGGCGAGGGCGCGCAGCGCGCGGACGTCGTGGACGTCGATCGATCTGCCGGGAGGCGTGTCCGCCATGCCCCGACGATAGACCGCAAAGAGTTCTTTGCAAAGATTTCTTTGCACAAGCGTTCAGCGGAGCGAGAGACCCCGCTCCGCCAGGGCCTCGCGGAGGACGGCGACCGCCTTCGGGCCGACCCCGTGCATGCGCAGCAGGTCCTCCTCGGCCATGCCGTCGAGCTGGGTGAGGTCGGTGTACCCGGCCGCCAGGAGCGCGCCGGTCGCCGGTCGTCCGATGCCGCGGGGGAAACCGCCGGGGGAGGTCACCGGGCGATGATGCCGGGTCAGTCGGGGCCGAGGTAGGTGTCGCCGGCCGTGCCCCGGGCTTCCTCGAGCGCGACGAAGATCGAGTGGCTGGGGGTGTCCCCGGGTTCTCCCCGTAGTGCCGCTGCGCCGGCACCCACGCCGTCGTCCCGGCCGGAATCTCCACGTCGCGGTCCTGACCGCAAGGAGTGCAGCCGTCGGCGGAACGTGCTGAGCGCGTACGTGACGCTGTCGGGGTGCTCGTGCGTCGTCGTGCGGTCCCCGGGCTGGTCGGTGTACTCCAGGACGCGGACCCGGTTCGTTCTCGGAGACGACCGTGTAGTGCTGGGGTTGGTCTTCTCGGGGTCGAGGGTCATGCCCCCTGACCGTGCTCCGCCGGGCCCCCGCGACCAGGAGTCCCGGAGCGGCTCAGCTCCCGGCGGCGACGGGGCCCGGCGTTCCGGCGTCGTCCTCGAGCGAGCGCCCGCGGCGCTCCGGCAGCCAGAACGTGGCCAGCCCGCCCAGCACGAAGAAGGCCGCGAACGAGCCGAAGACCAGGCCGGTCCCGCCGGCCTCTAGGAGCGGGGGCACGCACAGCGGCGCGGCGATCGACGCCAGCCGGCCGAAGCCCGCGGCGGCGCCGGCCCCCGTGGCCCGCAGGACCGTCGGGTAGACCTCCGGCGTCACCGCGTAGAGCGCGCCCCACGCACCGAGGTTGAAGAACGACAGGACCATGCCGGTGACCAGGACGGCGGTCTCGCCGTCGGCCGCGGCGAAGAGCCCGGCGCCGAGCGCGGAGCCGGCGAGGAAGGTGGCCAGGGTCGCCCGTCGACCCCACGTCTCGATCAGGTAGGCGGCGACCGCGTAGCCGGGCAGCTGGGCGAGGGTGATGACCAGCGTGAAGCCGAAGGAGCGGACCAGCGAGAAGCCGTTCGCCACGAGCAGGGTCGGCAGCCAGATGAAGGCGCCGTAGTAGGCGAAGTTGATGCTGAACCAGACGACCCAGAGGGCCGCCGTGCGGACGCGTGTGACCGGCGCCCACAGCGCGCGGGGCCCGGGCGGCGTCGCCGGCTCGGGCAGCGGCGAGGGGACCGGGTCCACGCCGGCCGCGCGCTCGAACCGCCGGACGGCGTCCTCGGCCTCCTCCACGCGACCTCGCAGCTCCAGGAACCGCACCGACTCCGGCAGCCCCCGC
>DASQTE010000339.1:0-2178 GCA_035642035.1 Blastococcus sp. | reverse complement strand
CGACGTGCCGCGCCGGGTCGAACGCGGGGTCCGCCGCCCAGACCGGCCGCCCTTCCCCCGGCCGCGTCCACACCACACGCCGTCCCAGTGCCTCGACGCGGTGCGCGCGGGCGGCCAGCTCCACGCGGATCCGCGGGACGTCGAGAGTGCCGTCGGTCCCTAGGAACGGCGTGGCGTCGAAGACACCGAGCAGCGCGATCTGGAACGGCGTGCACCGGTCCGCGACCCAGGCGTTGACCAACTCGTCCATCCGGAGTCGGGTCAGCGGCACGGGAACACCCTGCGCCGAGCACCACCGTCGCCGCCAGGTATTCCGGCCCGGTCCGCGGCCGTCCGTCCGGACGATGCTTGCCGCTCAATGGCACAGGCGTGGGGCGGGTGACGCCGGTCACCGATGCTCGACCCGTCATCGTCGACCCAGCCGGGAGTACCCCATGAGCTTCGAGTACCTGATCGACCCGTCGAAGGGCCCGCAGTGGAAGGGCCGGCTGCCCGGCAAGCCGGTCCCCTACGTGCTCCGCAAGGGAGAGGGCGAGACGGCCATGCTGTTCCGCGACCTGTTCACGGTGCTGCTCTCGGGTGACGAGACCGAGAACCAGTTCGGCATCATCACGGCCGACTCCCCCGCCGGCGACGTCATCCCGACGCACTCGCACAACGAGACCCACGAGACGTTCTACGTCATCGAGGGCAAGGTGAAGCTCTTCTACGAGGACGCCGAGGGGCAGAAGCAGTCGTCGCTGCTGGCCCCGGGCGACTTCGGCTACGTGCCCGCCGGGTTCGCGCACGCCTACCAGATCGTCGAGGACGCCCGGATGATGGGCACCCTCTCCGGCGGCTTCGAGCGGTTCTTCCAGCACATGGGGACGCCGACCGACCACGCCACGAAGGACCAGCCGCCGTTCATCCCGGACTTCCCGCGCATGGGGGCGGCCGCGCAGCAGCACAACATGCAGTTCATGCCGGACTACAGCTGGCCGGACGCCTGATCCCGTCACCCCTGCGGCAGTCGATCAACGGCTGCAGGTCCGGGACACCGGCGGACACGCCGCGCCGACGCGCCCGCAGCCGATGATCGAGATCTGAGGAGAACCGTGCCCCCGCCTGTCCTGCCGCTGCCACCCCCGGCGCACGACCAGCCACTGCCCGCGCCGTTGCGCGGCGCCGGCGGCACCCGCCTGCTGCCCGGCGTCCCCTACGCCGCGATCCCGGGGGTCCGCCCGCTGGAGCTGGACCTCGTCCTGCCCCCGGAGTCGGGGGACCCGGTGCCGCTCGTCGTCTTCCTGCACGGCGGCGGCTGGCAGGTGGGGAGCCGGCACACCGCGGGTCCGATGTACCGGGGCGCCTCCCCCACCCCCTTCGAGCGGATGGCGCAGGCGGGCATCGCGGTCGCGAGCGTCGACTACCGGCTCTCGGGTGAGGCGACCTTCCCTGCCCAGCTGCACGACGCCAAGGCCGCCGTCCGCTGGCTGCGGGCACGCGCCCGGGAGATCGGCATCGACCCCGAGCGCATCGCCGCCTGGGGCGAGTCGGCCGGCGGGCACCTCGCGGAGCTGCTGGGCCTGGTGACCGACCCCGCGCTCGAGGGCGACATCGGCATCACCGGTCCGTCGAGCTCCGTGGCCGCCGTCGTCGCCTGGTACGCCCCGAGCGACGTCGGCGCCGTGGCGACCGACACCGGTGCCGACCCGGCGGACCCGACGACGCGCGAGGCGCGGCTGCTCGGCGCCCCCGCGCCGGCCGTGCCGGAGCTGGCCGCGCAAGCCGCCCCGATCAGCCACGTCCGCCCGGACGCCCCGCCGTTCCTGCTGCTGCACGGCGAGGCCGACCGGTTCATCCCGTTCGTCCAGAGCGTGCGGCTGCACACGGCACTCGTCGAGGCCGGCGCCCGGGCCGAGCTGTACCTCTACGAGGACGCCGACCACATGTGGCTCGGCTCGCCCGAGGCGGCGGAGCAGGCGCTGGACCGCACCATCGACCACCTGCGGCGACTGCTCCAGGAGGAACCGACGAAGGAAGTGGAGCGATGAGGATCGTGGGCATCCGCCGGGACGGCGGCGTGGAGGTCGCGGCGCTGTCCGACGACGGCACGCAGGTGACCGTCGTCGCCGGCCTGGAGGAGTTCTGGGCGGACGCCGCGGCCTTCCTGTCGCACGAGCCCGCCGGGGAGACCCTGCC
>DASQTE010000338.1:0-6079 GCA_035642035.1 Blastococcus sp. | reverse complement strand
GGACGACCTCGGTCTCGCGGCCGTCGGCCTTCGGGTACCGCACGCGCAGGTCCTGCAGCGCGAGAAGTGCGTCCGCGGGCGGCTCCGTGGCGACCGGCGGCGCATCCGCGGGGGCCGCCGGGACGAGCGCCGCCCGACGGCGGACCCGGGGCACCCGGCTCCCGACGCCGAGGGCGTCGCGCAGCGCGTTCCCGAGGAGGCTGAAGGCGGTGACCGTGAGGACGATGGCCAGGCCCGGCCAGAGCAGGAGCCGGGGCTCAGAGTAGATGTTCTGGAAGGCGTCGCTGAGCATCCCGCCCCAGCTCGCCTGGTTCGGCGAGCCGAGCCCGAGGAACTCCAGCCCCGCCTGGACGACGATGGCGATGCCCAGCAGCTGCGACGCCTGGATGACCGTCGGCGCGATCACCACCGGGAGGACGTGCCGCCGCATGATCCGTCCGTCGCTCAGGCCGGAGACGCGCGCCGCGTCGACGAACAGCTCCTCGCGGACCGCCAGCACCGACGCGCGCACCAGGCGGAACACCCCCGGCGCGATGATGACGCCGAACACCGCCATGCCCAGCTCGGTGCTGCGCCCGAACTGGGCCAGGACGACCAGCAGGACGATGATCGCCGGCAGCGCCATCAGCAGGTTCGCGACCCAGCTGGCGACCGCGTCGAACCGCCCCCGGTAGTAGCCGGCGACGATCCCCGCCGGCAGCCCGAGGGCGAGGGAGACGACGACGACGATCAGGCCGCCGATCAGGCTGGTGCGGGCTCCGTAGAGGAGCTGTGCGAGCACGTCGCGGCCCACGCCGTCCGTGCCGAGCGGGTTGGCCCCGCCCATCGGGGCCAGCGCGTTGGTGATCTGCGACGCGGTGGGGCTGGCCGACGTGAGCAGCGGTGCGAGCGCGGCGAGGACGACGACCAGGAGCACCCAGACCAGGGACACGACGGCCACCGGGCTGCGCAGCAGCCGCCGGAGGGCACCCCGACGGGGAGGCGTGGCGACGGCGCCGACCGGCGCGGGGTCGGTCGGGCCACCGGCCAGACCACCTTCGGAGAGGATGCTCATGCGAGGCGCACCTTGGGGTTGAGCCAGCCCAGCGCGAGGTCGAGCAGCAGGTTGACGGCCACCACGACCACGACGGCCAGGACGACGATGCCGAGGACGAGCGGGACGTCGCCCTGGCCGGCGGCGGCCGTGGCGCGCTCGCCGAGGCCGTTGAGGCCGAACACCTTCTCGATCACGACGGCACCGCTGATCAGTGCGATGAACTGGAGGGAGAGCACGGTCAGCGAGGCGGGAGCGGCGTTGCGCAGGGCGTGCTTGAGCAGCACGCTCCGCGTCGGGAGGCCGCGGCTGCGCAGCGTGCGGACGTAGTCCTGCTGGAGGACGTCGATCATCGAGCCGCGGGTCTGGGTGGCCACGGTCGCGATCGCGCCGATGGCCAGGGCGATGGCCGGGAGCGTGATCGACGCCAGCCACATCCCCGGGTCCTCGGCGAACGGGGTGTACCCCAGCGCCGGGAAGATGCCGAGCTCGACGGCGAAGACGAGCGCGAGCACCATGCCGATGAGAAAGTTCGGGACCGCGAAGGCGACGATCGAGACGCCCTGCAGCAGGCTGTCCAGCCAGCCGCCGCGGACGGCGGCGACGACACCCAGGACGATGCTCACGACGGCGGTCAGCACGGTGGCGGCGAGGACCAGCGAGAGGGAGACCGGCAGGGCGTCGGCGACGAGCGTGCCCACCGGCTGGTTGGTGAACCAGGACTCCCCGAGGTCGCCCTGCAGGGCACCAGTCAGCCAGTCCCAGTAGCGCTCCAGGACCGGGCGGTCCAGCCCGAGCTCCTGCGTCTTGGCCGCGATCTCGGCAGGACCGGCCTGCGGACCGAGGATCCGGCGGGCCGGATCGGAGCCGGTCAGGGTGGTCAGGAAGAAGACCAGCGTCGCGGCGACCCACACGAGCGCGATACCGGCGCCGATGCGGCGGAGAAGGAAGGGGAGCACGATCGGCCTCCGGTTGTGCGGGATCGGTGCCGGGAGGTCCGTGGCCGCGGGTCGGGACCCGCGGCCACGGGCCGGCGGTCAGCTGCCGGACGGAGCGAGGTTGGCCAGCGGGGGCACGCTCAGGCCCTGGACCGGCTCGACCTCGATGCCCTCCGCCGTGACGTACCCGGCCTCGGCCGCGTCCCACGGGGCGAACCAGGCCTGCTCCACGAGGTAGGCGTTGAGCTCCTGGAGGGCAGCGGCCTGCTCGTCACCGGTCGAGCTGCCGGCCCTGCCGATGAGCTCGTCGACCGTCGGGTCCGAGGTCTTGAACGGGTTGAACGGCGACTGCTGGGTGAGCGCGAGCCCGATCATCTCGAACGGCGACCCGGCGGTCAGGTTGAAGTAGTTCGCCGGCCACTGGCCGCCGATGATGCTGCCGACGAACTGGTCACCGGTGATCGGCTCGTACGTGACCGTGATGTCGATCGAGGCGAGGGCCTCGGTGAGGGCCGCCTGCTCGTCGGGGAACACCGGCGACGCGTCCGGCATGCTCATCGTGAAGCCGTCGGCGTAGCCGGCCTCGGCCATGAGCTCCTCGGCCTTCTCGACGTCGAAGTCGTACGTGCCCTCGAGGGACTCGTCGTAGGCCGGTGAGCTGGGGCCGAACATCTGGACGGTCGGCTGTCCGAGCCCGCCCTTGACGACGTCGACGATCGTCTCGCGGTCCATGGCGTGGTTGATCGCCTGGCGCACGCGGACGTCGGCCAGCGCGGGCACGAGGGCGCCGGCGCGGTCCCAGAGGTAGAGGCCCTCGATGCCACCGTTGGTGTAGGTCGTGACGGTGAGGTCCGCCTGCTCCGCACCGGCCACCAGGTCGCTGGTGGTGGCCGCGATGCCGTCGATCTCGCCCGACCGCAGGCCGTTGAGGGTGGCCGTGGTGTCGTCGAGGAAGCGGACCTCGACCGAGTCGTACGGGAACGCCTCGGCGTTCCAGTAGTCCTCGTTGCGGGTGAAGGCGTACGTGCTGCCCGGCGTCGAGGCGTCCTGGTCCAGCACGTAGGGACCGGACCCGACCGGGTTGGTCTCCAGGTCGGCGCTGCCGAGCGCGTCGGGGCTGGCCATGTAGCCGGAGCTGCGCGCCAGCGCCTGCGGCAGGGACGGGTCGGGCCGGCTGAGGACGACGTCGGCGTGGGTGGCGTCGACGACCTCGACGCTCTCGACCGCACGGAGCGCGGACCCGGCCTCGCCGGTCTTCGTCTTCGCCAGCTCGAGGTTGGCCTTGACCGCCTCGGCGTCGAACGTCGCGCCGTCGGTGAAGGTGACGTCGTCCCGGAGCGTGAGGCTCAGCCGGGTGCCGGTCTCGTCGTAGCTCCACTCGGTGACCAGGTTCGGGACCGGCTGACCATCGGCGTCGAGGTTCAGCAGCTTGTCGTAGACCGCCTGGTAGTAGTGGTCCTCCGGGCCGCTGCCGGCCATCTCGCCGACCGCGAACGAGGTGGGCGGCGTGATGGCGGCGAGCGTGAGGGAGTCGGTGCTGCCGCCGGAGCCGGAGGCACCGTCGGACGACCCGCCGCAGGCGGCGGTGAGGAGCAGGACGGACGCGGCCGTGGCCGCGACGAGGGACCTTCGCATGGGAACTCCAGAGACGTCAGGACCGACTGTGGTCCCGGGCGGCGTAGGCCGCAGGGCGGAGGAGGGAAGCTGGGCGCTCCGGTCTGGAGCGTGGGGCCGTGCTGTGGGGCGGGTCACGCCGTGGGGATGACTTTAGTGCCGTTGGCACATATGTCAACCCTCACACAGCATGTGCGCGCTGAAGGGGGGCTGCGTGGCCCACGGGCGACCCGTTCTCGATCCAGATGCCGACGGACGCCGGGGCGAAGAGCTGCTCGATGGCGAGGATCGCGGCACCGGTCACGCCCTCGCGGAAGTCCAGCGACGCCGGCCGCAGGGTCAGCCGCTGCTCGGCCAGCTTGGTCGCGCGCCCGCGCACGGTCTCCTCGAAGGCACGCACGACCGAGTCCCCGATCCTGAGGGCGCCGCCACCGAGGACCACCGTCCCCGGGTTGAGGAAGTTGACGACGCCGGCCACGGTCGTGCCGATGAGCCGGGTGCCGCGCAGCGTCTCCTCCGAGGCGAGCGGGTCGCCGTCCCGGGCCGCCAGTCCGACGTCCTGGGAGGTCAGGTGGCCGCGCTGGGCCAGGCGCGTGGAGAGGACGGGGCTCTCGTCGGCCCGCGGGGTCAGCCTGCGGACCAGGCCCCACCCGCCCGTCACCGCCTCCAGGCAGCCGATCTGACCGCACCGGCAGACCACGGAGGGATCGTCGGTGACCTGGATGTGGCCGATATCGCCGGCCGCGCCGGTGTCCCCGCGGAAGACGGTGCCCTTCGACACCAGCCCCGCCCCGACGCCCTCGTCGACGAAGACGTAGAGCAGGTCACGGCCGTCCCGGGGCGTGCCCTTGTGCCACTCGCCCAGGGCCATGAGGTTGACGTCGTTGTCGACCCAGACGGGCGCGTCGTACCGGTCCCGGAGCCACGCGCGCACGCTCCAGCCGTCCCAGCCCGGCATGATCGGGGGGTCGACGAGGCGGCCGGTCGCGAAGTCGACCGGACCGGCCACGCCGATGCCGAAGGCCCACGGCTCGGTGCGCGTCTTCCGCGCGAGGCGGACGAACAGCCCGTCCAGGAGCTCGAGGGTCTCCTCCGGCCGGTCGGCCGCGTTCCAGTCCTCGTGCAGCGAGGCGATCAGGGTGCCGTCGAGGGTCGCGACGGCGGCGGTCATCTCGGTGGCGCCGATCATCCCGGCGTAGACGTGGCCGGCCTCGGAACGGAAGCGCAGCAGCCGCGACGGCCGCCCCCCGGCCGACGGCGCGAGGTCGCCGTCCTCGAGCAGGCCGACGTCGATGGCCTGCTGGACGCGCTGGGTCACGACCTTGCGGCCGATCCCGGTCTCCTGCTCCAGGCCGGGGCGGGTGACCGCCTTGCCCGTGCGCACGAGGTTGATCAGCTGGCCGTGGATGAACGCCTCCTGCGGAGAGGGCGTCGTGCTGCTCATGGCGACCTCCGAGGGCGACAAGCTGATCAGAAACGTTCCGATTGCACCTAAGGTACGTCGTCGGACGCCCCGGCGACACCACCCGGAGGGAACAGATCTCCCGGCGGACGCCGACCGTGAGCATGCCGGTCGCCGCGGCTGGTCGCCCGACGCCGTGCCGGTCCACGTCTCTCAGGGACGCAGCTCCCGGTAGATGCGGGCGAGGTCCGCGACCTGGACGTGGGCGTTGAGGCCGCTCGGGTTCGGCACCACCCACGTGTCGGCGCCGCCGACCCGCTCGGGCTGCAGCCCCACGACCGCCTTCGGCCGGCCGAACCCGGTCCGCCAGGCGGTGACCCCGAGGACCGCCAGCACCCGCGGCCGGTACTCCGCCACCAGCGCGGCCAGCGCAACCGCTCCCTCGCGCAGCTCCTCGGGGGTCAGCTCGGCGGCCGCGCGGGTCGGCCGCGCCACGACGTTGGTGATGCCGAGCCCGTGGTTCAGCAGCTCGCGGTCCTCGTCCGGCATGAACAGCCGAGGGGTGAGGCCCGCCCGGTGGATCGCCGGCCAGAAGCGGTTGCCGGGCCGGGCGAAGTGGTGCCCGCGCTCGGCCGACATGAGCGACGGGTTGATCCCGCAGAAGAGGACGTCGAGGTCGGGCGCGATGACGTCGGGCAGCGGCTTGTCCGGCACGGGTCAGCCCTCCAGGACCGCCCAGCCGTGCGCGGGCAGGCGCACCCGTCCGCCGGCCACCTCCGCGTCCCCGGCCAGCACCCGGCCGGCCCCCTTCGCGGGCACCTCGACCGGCCGCTCCCCCACGGACAGCGCCACCACGAGTCGCTGCCCGCCGCCCGCGGCCTCGTAGGCCAGCTGCTCGTTGGCCAGGTGCAGCGTCGTCGTCCGCGCGGTGTGCAGCCAGCGGTGCCGGCGGCGCAGGCCGATCAGTCCCTGGTGCAGGGCGTACGTGGGCAGCCCGAGCGTCGAGAGCTCCCCCGGCGAGGCGGGGAACGGCGGCCGGACGGCGTCGTCACCTCCGGCCCGGTCCTCCTTCACCCCGCGGAAGGCGTGCTC
>DASQTE010000337.1:0-3853 GCA_035642035.1 Blastococcus sp. | reverse complement strand
GCCATGCCGCCCCGGCCCAGGACGCCACCGATCTCGTAGCGCTCACCGAGCACCTGCGGCGTGGTCATCGGAGGTCCTCTCGGGCGGGGCGTCGTGTCGTCCGGGCGAGGGCCTCGACGAGCGGGCGGGAGCCCCGTCGGGTGGGGCCTCCTGCGGGCGGGCAGCCGACGGCGAGCCTAATCGCTGCTCCGCTCGAATCCAGGGAGGGCAGGACCGCAGGGGTCACGGAGCCACGCCCTCCCCTTCGGCCCCAGGGTCGACCGGCGGATCGGGCTCGGGGTCAGGCTCCGGTTCTGGTTCCGGCTGACCGGACAGCGTCGGGGTGGTCGGGACGGTCGGCGTGGTGGGCGCGGTGGTGGGAGCCGGGCGGGATGTGGTCGCCGGAGGCGCGGACGTGGTGGGCTCCGGAGCCGGCTCCTCCTCCTCTTCTTCGTCGCCCCCGGGGGAGAACGCCTCCTCGGCGACGAAGAGGGTGACCCCGCTGCCGGCCGGCACCGTGCCGCCGGAGGGGTCCAGCGCGGCGACGTCGCCCGCGGCCAGCTCCAGCCCGGACGACGCGAGCTGCTCCTCGTCCGCGGTGTCCTCCTCGACGACGAGCCCGGCGCCCTCGAGCTCGGCGCGCACCTCGTCCGCCGGCCGCCCGATGTAGGCGGCGGCGTCCAGCACGACGCCCGCCGGACCGGAGGAGGCCGACGACGAACTGCTCGTGCGGTCGGCGGTGTTGCCGCTCTCGCCCCGGTTGCCGCTGCCCAGCAGGTACCAGGCGCCGCCGCCGAGGAGCAGCACCAGCACGAGCGCCGCGGCGATCCAGGCCCACTTCTTGCGGGAGCGGGAGCGCTCGTCGCCGGGCTCGTCGTCGCGGTACCAGTCGTCGTCCTCGGGCGGCCCGTGCAGCGGCGGCATCGGGCCGCTGGGTGCCGTGCCCGGGCTCGCCGCCCCGGCGACCGCGGTCGGGCCGGTGACAGGGATGACCTGGGTCCGTGAGTCGGCGAGGCCGGCGCCGGCGACCACCTGGGTCGGCCGGGTGCCGGGACCCACGACCGGGGCGAGCGTCCCGCCGGCCGCCACTCGGCGGATCGCCTCGGCGAACGCCCCGCCGTCGGGGAACCGGTCCGCGGGGTCCTTGGCCAGGGCGCGCTCGATGAGCAGCCGCACGGCGGCGGGGACCTGGGCCGGCAGTGGAGGCGGCGGCCGGTTGATGTGGGCGAGGGCGATGGCCACCTGCGACGCGCCGTCGAACGGCCGGGCACCGGTGAGGCACTCGTAGCCGACGACCCCCAGCGAGTAGACGTCGGAGGCGGCGGTGACCTCCATGCCCTGCGCCTGTTCTGGGGAGAGGTACTGCGCCGTCCCGACGACCATGCCCGTGCGGGTCAGCGGGGTGGTGTCGCGCGCCTGGGCGATGCCGAAGTCGGTCAGCTTCACGACGCCGTCCGGCCGGACCATGAGGTTGCCGGGCTTGATGTCGCGGTGCACGACGCCGGCCCGGTGGGCGGCGGATAGCCCCTCGGCGGACTGGTCGAGGACGTGCAGCGTCCAGTCGACGGGGAGGGCGCCCTCGTCGTGCAGGATCGAGACCAGCGGCTGCCCCTCGACGAACTCCATGACGAGGAACGCCAGCTGCTGGGTGCCCGTGTCGTCGACGGTCTCGCCGTAATCGTAGACCGAGGCGATGTTCGGGTGGGTCAGGGCGGCGGTGTGCCGGGCCTCGTTGCGGAAGCGGGCCAGGAAGCTCGGGTCGTTGGTGTACTCGCTCTTGAGGACCTTGGCCGCGACGGTCCGGTCCAGGACGCGGTCGCGCGCCTTCCAGACCTCACCCATCCCGCCGACCGCGATCGGCGCGGTGATCTCGTAGCGCCCGGCGAGCAAGCTCCCCGTGGACAGGGCCATCAGTTCCCCTGCCCGTCGAGGTAGGCCTCGATCACCTGGCGGGCGATCGGCGCCGACCGCTCGCCGCCGGTGCCGCCGCCGTTGGCCACGAAGACCGCCACGGCGATCTGCGGGTCGTCGGCGGGGGCGAAACCCATGAACCAGGTGTGGTCGGCGACCTCGTCGCTCACCTGGGCCGTGCCCGTCTTCCCGGCGACCTCGACCCCGGAGATCCGGGCGGCCCGGCCCGAGCCGTTCTCGACGACGCTGAGCATCATCTCGGTGAGCTGGTTCGCGACGTCGGCGGAGATGGGCTCGCGCCACTCCTCCGGCTGGGTGGAGTCGATGACCGTCAGGTCCGGCGCCTGCACCTGGTCCACGATGTACGGCTTCATCTGGACGCCGTCGTTGGCGACGGTGGCGGCGACCAGCGCTGCCTGCAGCGGGGTCATGCGGACGTCGCGCTGCCCGATGGAGGTCTGGCCCAGGGCGGCGGCGCTCTCGATGTCACCGATGCCGCTCGGCGCGACGTCCAGCGGGATCTCGTAGCCCTCGCCGTCCAGGCCGAAGGCCTCGGCCATCTCGCGGACCCGGTCCTCGCCGAGGTCGATGCCCAGCTGGGCGAAGGCGGTGTTGCAGGAGACGGTGAGCGCGTCGATCAGCGGCTGCTCCTGGCTGCTGCTGCAGCGGGAGTTGCCGAAGTTGCGCAGCTGCGTGTTCGTCTGCGGCAGCGTGAGGATGTCGGGCGCCGGGATGACCGTCTCCGGGGTGCGCCCGTCCGCGAGGGCCGCGGCCGAGACGATCACCTTGAACAGCGAGCCGGGCGGGTAGTTGTCGCCGATCGCCCGGTTCAGCCGCGGGTCGGGGGACGCCGCCTCCAGCTCGGCCCAGTACGCGCGGATGTCGGCCGGGTCGTGGCTGGACAGCCGGGTCGGGTCGTAGCTGGGCGTGCTGGCCATCGCGAGGATCGCCCCGCTGCTGGGGTCGAGGGCGACCACGGCGCCGGTGACGCCCTCGAGGCCGGCCATCGCGGCCTCCTGCACGGCCGGGTCGAGGGTGAGGACGACGTCGCCGCCGGCGGGGTCCCGGCCGGTGAACATGTCGGCCAGGCGCCGGAACGTCAGGCGGGCGTCGCTGCCGGCCAGGACGTCGTTCTCGGCGCGCTCGAGCTGGTAGTTGTTGTAGATCAGCGAGTGGTACCCCGTGACCGCCGCGTACAACTCCCCCTGCGGGTAGTTGCGGAGGTACTTCAGCCGGCCGTCCGTGGGCAGCGACTCGGCGACCGCGGTACCGCCGACGACGATCGCCCCGCGCTCGCGGTCGTACTCGGCCGCCAGCACGCGGGTGTTCGAGGAGTCGCTCCGCAGCTCGTCGGACCGGACGACCTGGATGTAGTTGACGTTGATGATCAGCAGCGTGAACAGGACGAGGATGCTGATCGCGACGCGGCGCAGCGGGGCGTTCACGGCCGGACCACCTCGGTCGGCGCCTCGCCCAGCCGCGGCGGCGGGGTGGCCTGCGGGGTGGCCGGCCGCCGGGCCGCGTCGCTGATGCGGACCAGCAGGGCGACCAGGACGAAGTTGGCGACCAGCGACGACCCGCCGTAGGCCAGGAAGGGCGTGGTCAGGCCGGTGAGCGGCAGCAGGCCGGTCACCCCGCCGAGGACGACGAAGACCTGCCAGGCGACGGCGAACGACAGCCCCGCGGCCAGCAGCTTCCCGAAGGGGTCCCGCACGACCAGCGAAGTGCGCAGCCCCCGCTCGACGAGGATCAGGTAGACGACGATCACCGCGACCAGACCGAAGAGGCCGAGCTCCTCGCCGACCGCCGCGGCGATGAAGTCGCTCTTCGCGACCGGCACCTGGTCGGGCCGACCGCCGCCCAGTCCTGCACCGAAGATCCCGCCGGTGCCGAGGCCGAACAGCGACTGGACCAGCTGGTAGCCGGCGCCGTCCTGGTAGGCGAAGGGGTCGAGCCAGGTGTC
>DASQTE010000336.1:0-5254 GCA_035642035.1 Blastococcus sp. | reverse complement strand
GGCGGCCCGACGGACCTGCCGTGGGCGCTCACCATCTACGAGTGGAGCGGTGGGCGGGCCGTCCTCGGTCCCGACGGCGAGCCCGTCGTCCTCGGGACGTTCCACCCCACGTTCCTGTACGAGATCCTCTGGAACCTGGCGGCCGCAGCCTTCGTCGTCTGGGCCGACCGTCGCTTCCGGCTCGGGCACGGCCGGGCGTTCGCCCTGTACGTCGTCTCCTACTGCGCGGGGCGGCTCTGGATCGAACTGCTGCGCACCGACCCCGCCGAGACCTTCTTCGGTGTGCGGCTCAACGTCTTCACGTCGGTCGTCGTGGGGCTGCTCGCACTGGCCTACTTCTTCTGGCAGCGCGGGAGGCCGCGCGAGGTCATCGACCGGGGCGGACGCGCCCCGGAGGCCGCGGTCGAGCCGGCTGCCGAGCCCCCGCCGGCGACCGATCAGCAGTCGTCCAGTGAGGATGATCACCGCCGCGCGGAGCCCGGCTGACCGGTCCGTGCAGGTCGCGTCCGGCCACGGACCGCAGTGATCCTGCCGACGCGCCGCAACTCGGGTTTACGCGGTGGGTGCCTGTGTTACGGCTGTGTACTCTTCGCACCAGACCCGCCAGTGATCCTGGTCGGGTCCTACCGTCGGACCGGGCCAGCGTCGCCCCGCGGACGACAGCCCGTCGGTCACCACCCGAGGGGCTCCAGCGCGCCTCGACCGGGACCGACGTCCCCCGGCAGTGGGCCTCCGCAGTGCCGTCCCGCTACGCCCCTCACACACCGGCCCCCTTGACCACCGGCCCGGGCCCAGAGCCCCCGCCCGTGACCTCGTCCGAGGCGCGGACGGCCGCCGACGACGGGAGTGACATGCCCGACCTCACCGCCCCCGCCGCTGCGACGTCAGCAGTTCCGTTCTCCGCCGTCCCGGCGAAGACGGGTCTCTACGACCCCGCGAACGACAAGGACGCCTGCGGCGTCGCCTTCGTGGCCGACGCCCGCGGCCGCCGGACTCGGGCGATCGTCGCCCAGGGCCTGACGGCGCTGCACAACCTCGACCACCGCGGAGCCGCCGGCTCCGAGCCGAACTCCGGTGACGGCGCCGGCATCCTCACCCAGGTCCCCGACGGGCTCCTGCGCGCGAGCGTCGACTTCGACCTGCCGCCGATGGGGGAGTACTCCGTCGGCATCGCCTTCCTGCCCGGGGACGACGCCGAGCGCGCCGCCCGGTACGAGGAGGTCGCCCGGCTCGCCGAGGAGGAGGGGCTGACCGTCCTCGGCTGGCGCGACGTCCCGGTCGACCCGGACGGCGCCGACCTGGGGCCGACGGCGCGGGCGGTCATGCCGCACTTCGCGCAGCTGTTCGTGGCCGAGACGATGGGCGCGCGGGCCGACGAGAAGGCGTTCGGCGGCACCGTCGCGCCCAACGGCGTCACCCGGCTGGAGCGCCGCTCCTTCGTGCTGCGCAAGCGGGCGGAGCGGGCCGCGGTCGAGGCCGGCAGCTCGCTCTACATCGTCTCGCTGTCGTCGCGGACGATCACCTACAAGGGCATGCTGACCACCGACCAGCTGCCGCTGTTCTTCCCCGACCTGCGCGACGAGCGCTACGAGTCGGCGATCGCCCTGGTGCACAGCCGGTTCTCGACCAACACCTTCCCCAGCTGGCCGCTGGCCCACCCGTTCCGCTTCATCGCGCACAACGGCGAGATCAACACGATCAAGGGCAACCGCAACCGCATGCGGGCGCGCGAGGCCAAGCTCGACACCCAGCTGTTCGACGGCCCGGCCGGCCCCGCGTCCGAGCTCGGCCTCGAGCGCATCTTCCCGGTCACCGCCAGCGACTTCAGCGACTCGGCCACGTTCGACGAGGTGCTCGAGCTGCTGCACCTGTCGGGCCGCTCGCTGCCGCATGCCGTGCTGATGATGATCCCGGAGGCCTGGGAGAACCACGACGAGATGGACCCGGCCCGCCGGGCCTTCTACCGGTTCCACTCCTCGATCATGGAGCCGTGGGACGGGCCCGCCGCGGTCTGCTTCACCGACGGCACGCTCATCGGCGCCGTCCTCGACCGCAACGGCCTGCGCCCGGGCCGCTGGTGGCGCACCAAGGACGACCTCGTCGTCCTGGCCAGCGAGGTCGGCGTGCTGGACATCCCGCCGTCGGACATCGTCGCCAAGGGCCGGCTGCAGCCCGGCCGGATGTTCCTGGTGGACACCGACTCCGGGAAGATCGTCTCCGACGAGGAGGTCAAGGGCGCCCTGGCCGCGGAGCACCCGTACGAGGACTGGCTGCACGCCGGCCTGGTCCACCTGCCGCAGCTGCCCGAGCGCCGCCGCTCGCGGCCCAGCCACGAGTCCGTCGTCCGCCGGCAGATGCTCTTCGGCTACACCGAGGAGGAGCTGCGCGTCCTCGTGACGCCGATGGCGGCCAGCGGCGCCGAGCCGATCGGCTCGATGGGCACCGACACCCCGGTCGCCGCCCTGTCCGACCGCTCCCGGCTGCTCTACGAATACTTCGGGCAGCTGTTCGCCCAGGTGACCAACCCGCCGCTGGACGCCATCCGCGAGGAGCTGGTGACCAGCCTCGGGCGCACCTTCGGTCCGGAGCAGAACCTGCTGCGGGCCACCCCGGCGTCCTGCCGCCAGGTGACCGTGCCGTTCCCGGTCATCGACAACGACGAGCTGGCCAAGATCCTGCACATCGACGACGACGGCGACCTGCCCGGTTACGCCGCCGTCCGGATCACCGGCCACTTCGACGTCAACGGCGGCGGCGCCGCCCTCGCGGAGGCCGTCGAGCAGCTGCGGACCAAGGTGTCGAAGGCGATCGCCGCCGGCGCCCGGATCATCGTGCTGTCCGACCGCGACTGCGACGAGAAGCGCGCCCCGATCCCGTCGCTGCTGATGACGGCCGCCGTCCACCACCACCTGGTGCGCGAGAAGACCCGCATGGAGGTCGGCCTCGTCGTCGAGTCCGGCGACTGCCGCGAGGTGCACCACGTGGCGCTGCTGCTCGGCTACGGCGCGGCCGCGGTCAACCCGTACCTGGCGTTCGAGTCGATCGAGGACCTCATCCGCGACGGCGCGCTCACCGGCGTCGAGCCCGCCCAGGCCGTCCGCAACATGGTGAAGGCGCTGGGCAAGGGCGTCCTGAAGGTCATGAGCAAGATGGGCATCAGCACCGTCGGCTCCTACACGATGGCGCAGATCTTCGAGGCCGTCGGTCTCTCGCAGGACGTGGTCGACGAGTACTTCACCGGCACCTCCTGCCCGCTGGGCGGCGTCGGCATCGACGTGCTCGCCGAGGAGGTGGCCATGCGCCACCGCCGGGCGTACCCGGAGAACCCGACCGAGCGGGCGCACCGCCGGCTGGAGACCGGCGGGGAGTACCAGTGGCGCCGCGAGGGCGAGGTGCACCTGTTCAACCCCGAGACGGTGTTCCTGCTCCAGCACGCCACCCGCTCGCGGCAGTACGACGTCTTCCAGCAGTACACCGAGACGGTGGACAAGCTGTCGGAGGAGGCCGCGACCCTGCGTGGGCTCTTCACGCTGAGGACCGGCGTCCGCCCGCCCGTGCCGCTCGACGAGGTGGAGCCGGCCAGCGAGATCGTCCGGCGGTTCAACACCGGCGCGATGAGCTACGGCTCCATCTCGCAGGAGGCGCACCAGACCCTCGCCATCGCGATGAACCGCATCGGCGGCCGGTCCAACACCGGTGAGGGCGGCGAGGACCCCGACCGCTTCACACCCGACCCGAACGGCGACCTCCGCCGGTCGGCGATCAAGCAGGTCGCCTCGGGCCGCTTCGGCGTCACCAGCGAGTACCTGGTCAACGCCGACGACATCCAGATCAAGATGGCGCAGGGCGCCAAGCCCGGCGAGGGCGGCCAGCTGCCCGGCAGCAAGGTCTACCCGTGGGTGGCGCGGACGCGGCACTCGACGCCGGGCGTCGGGCTGATCAGCCCGCCGCCGCACCACGACATCTACTCGATCGAGGACCTCAAGCAGCTCATCCACGACCTCAAGAACGCCAACAACGACGCGCGCGTGCACGTCAAGCTGGTGTCCGAGGTCGGGGTCGGCACGGTCGCGGCGGGGGTGAGCAAGGCTCACGCCGACGTCGTCCTGATCTCCGGGCACGACGGCGGCACCGGTGCCGCCCCGCTGACCTCGCTCAAGCACGCCGGCTCGCCGTGGGAGCTGGGCCTGGCCGAGACGCAGCAGACGCTGCTGGCCAACGGGCTGCGCGACCGCATCGTCGTGCAGGTCGACGGGCAGATGAAGACCGGCCGCGACGTCGTCGTCGCCGCGCTCCTGGGCGCCGAGGAGTTCGGTTTCGCGACCGCGCCGCTGGTGGTCTCCGGCTGCGTGATGATGCGGGTCTGCCACCTCGACACCTGCCCGGTCGGCGTCGCGACCCAGAACCCGGAGCTGCGCAAGCGGTTCACCGGGCAGCCGGAGTTCGTCGTCACCTTCTTCGAGTTCCTGGCGGAGGAGGTCCGGAAGTACCTCGCCGAGCTCGGCTTCCGCTCGATCGACGAGGCCGTCGGCCACGCCGAGCTGCTCGACACCCGCAGGGCCGTGGGGCACTGGAAGGCGCAGGGGCTCGACCTCTCGCCGATGCTGGTCGTCCCCGAGCTGCCCGAGGGCGCACCGCTGCACCGGGTGAAGTCGCAGGACCACGGTCTCGACATCGCCCTGGACCAGACGCTGATCCAGCTGTGCGAGGGGGCGCTGCTCGACGCGCGGCCGGTCACCCTCGAGCTGCCGGTGCGCAACGTCAACCGGACCGTCGGCACGATGCTCGGCTCGATGGTCACCCGGCGCTTCGGCGGCGAGGGGCTGCCCGACGGCACGATCGACCTGACCTTCACCGGGTCGGCCGGCCAGTCCTTCGGCGCCTTCCTGCCGCGGGGCATCACGATGCGGCTCTACGGCGACGCCAACGACTACGTGGGCAAGGGCCTCTCGGGCGGGCGGATCGTCGTCCGCCCGGCGCGGGAGGCGACCTTCGCCGCCGAGGACAACGTCATCGCCGGCAACGTCATCGGCTACGGCGCCACCAGCGGGGAGATCTTCCTGCGCGGGCGGGTCGGAGAGCGGTTCTGCGTCCGCAACTCCGGGGCGCTCGCCGTCGTCGAGGGCGTCGGCGACCACGCGCTGGAGTACATGACCGGCGGCCGGGCGGTGATCCTCGGCTCGGCCGGGCGCAACATCGCCGCGGGCATGTCCGGTGGCGTCGGCTACGTGCTCGACCTGGCCCGGCACCGGGT
>DASQTE010000335.1:0-6093 GCA_035642035.1 Blastococcus sp. | reverse complement strand
CCAGCCACAACGCCTGCGGCGCCTGCCAGAAGTGCGTCGAGGGCCAGTACAACCTGTGCGAGAACTACGGCAAGGCGGGGCTGCACGCGCAGTACGGACACAACGTCCAGGGCGTCGACGCGACATACGCCGTCCACAACGTGAAGTGCATCTTCCGGCTGCCCGACGAGGTGTCCTTCGACGAGGGCGCCGTCGTCGACCCGGCGAGCATCGCGCTGCACGTGGCCCGGCGGGGCAACATCAAGGCCGGCGACACCGTGGTGGTCACCGGTGCCGGCGCCATCGGCATGCTGGCCGGTGACGCGGCCTTCATCTGCGGCGCCGCCCGGGTGATCGTCGTCGGTCGCGGCTACCGCCTGGAGAAGGCGGCGGGGATGGGCTTCGAGACCGTCGACACCAACGCCGGGGACCCGGTGGCCGCGGTCCGCGAGCTGACCGGCGGGCTCGGCGCCGACGTCGTCCTCGAGTGCGCCGGCGTCCCCGACACCCTCACCTGGGCCATGGCGATGCTGCGTCGTGGCGGCCGCTGCGCCATGGTCGGCATCCCCACCGAGGACGTCGCGCTGCGCATGCAGTCGCTCGTGCTCGACGAGCTGGAACTGGTCGGCTCGCGGGCCTCGGCCGGCGAGATGCGCCGGGTGATGCCGTTCGTGGCCAACGGCCGGATGCGCGTCGGCGAACTGATCACGCACAGCTTCCCGCTGTCGGAGTACGAGAAGGCGCTCGCCGTCTTCAACGACCGCTCCAGCGGCGCCATCAAGATCATCATCCACCCCTGACCGGTCGTCCCCGGAAGGACAGGCAACGATGCCGAAGTACTACCGGCCGACCACCCGCGCCGACGCGCTCGCCGCGCTCGCCGAGGGCGGCGAGCGGGCCCGGCCCCTCGTGGGTGGCACCGACCTGCTGGTCGGGCTGCGGCACCACACCGTCGAGCCGGACCTCCTCGTCGACCTTAAAGCGGTCACCGACCTGCCGGAGCCGATCGTCGTCACCGACGACGGCGTGCAGATCGGCGCGACCTACACCCTGGGCGACCTCGTCGCCCACCCCGCCGTCCAGGAGTGGTACCCGGCGCTGGTCGAGGCTTCGCTCACCGTCGGGTCCGTGGCGATCCGCAACCGGGCCAGCCTGGTCGCGAACTCGTGCAACGCCTCCCCCGCGGCCGACACCGTGCCCCCGCTGCTCGTGCACGGCGCGCGGGTGACGATCGCGTCGCTGGACGGCGACCGCACCGCGTCGCTCGACGAGTTCTTCCTCGGCCCCCGGCGGACGCTCTGCGGTCCCGGCGAGCTGGTGACCCGGATCGAGCTGCCCCGTCCCGGGCCCGGCTCGGGCTCGGCCTTCCGCCGGCTCACCCGGCGGCGCGGCGTCGACCTCGCCACGGTCAGCGTGGCCGCCGGGGTCGGCCCGGACGGCGGGCTGGTGCTCGGGATGGGCGCGGTCGGACCGCGCCCGCTGCGCGCCGAGGTCCCCGGTCCGGTCGACCTCGCCGACGAGGCCGCCCTCGGGGACGCGCTCGACCGGCTGGTGTCGGCGGCGACCCCGATCTCCGACGTCCGCGGCAGCCGCGAGTACCGGCTCGCGACCCTCCGCGTCCTCGCCACGCGCGCGGTCCTCTCCGCCGCGGCCCGTCGCAACCCCAGGGAGATGGCGTCATGACCATCCACGACCACCTCGTCGACGACGACCTGCAGACGGTCACGCTGAACGTCAACGGCAGCGAGCGCACCGTCGCCGTCCCCGCGCACCGCACCCTGCTCGACGGCCTCCGCGACGAGGTCGGGCTGCCCGGCACCAAGAGCTGCTGCGCCGAGGGCGAGTGCGGCGCGTGCACCGTGCTGCTCGACGGCAAGGCCGTGAACTCCTGCCTCGTCCTGTGCGTCGAGGCCGAGGGGCACGAGGTCACCACCGTGGAGGGGCTGTCCGCCGACGGGCTCACCGACCTGCAGGAGGAGTTCCTCAACGCCGGCGCGGTGCAGTGCGGCTTCTGCATCCCCGGGCAGGTGGTGTCCGCCGAGTACCTGCTGCGGACAAACCCGTCGCCCGACGAGGCCGAGATCCGCGAGGCGCTGTCGGGCAACCTGTGCCGCTGCGCCGGCTACCAGCGGATCGTGCGCGCGGTGCAGGCCACCGCGGTACGGCGGTGCGCGCAGTGACCACGGCGCCGGAGCGGGCCGTCGAGCAGCGCGACGAGCTGGGCGAGCCGTCGGACCTCCGCCCGGGCGGGCAGGTCGGCCGGCCCGTGCTCCGCTACGGCGGGGACGCCCGGACGTCGGGCGCGCAGCGCTTCGTCGCCGACCTGCGCTTCCCCGGGTCGCTGCAGGTCGCGCTGGTGACGGTGCCGGTCGGCTGCGCCGACGTCCTCGGCGTCGACACGGCGGCGGCCCGGGCCATCCCGGGCGTCGTCGACGTGGTGACCGCGGCCGACCTGCCCTCGCCGATGCCGCGCTTCGGCGTCTCGCACACCGACCGTCCCGTGCTCGCCGACGGCCGGGTCAACTACCACGGCGAAGCGGTCGCGGCGGTCGTCGCCGAGACCCTCGACGCGGCCCAGGCCGCCGCGCGCGCCGTGGTCGTCGACTACCGGGAGCTGCCGGGCGTCTACACGCTCGACGCCGCGCTCGCCGACGGCGCGCACCTCGTCCAGGACCCCTCGATCCGGCCGGGCCACGCCCTCGCCGGCACCAACGTGCTCGAGGACGCGCACTACGCCTGGGGCGACATCGAGGCGGAGGAGGCGCGCACCGACGTCGTCGTCGAGAACGACTACACGTTCCCGATGGTCACCCACTTCCCGATCGAGCCGGGCGGCACCGTCGTGGTCCCGACCGACCAGGGCGGCCTCGACGTCTACTCCCCCGTGCAGCACCCCTACCTGCTGCAGCGCACCATCGCCTCGGTCATCGGGCTGCCCCTGAACCAGGTCCGCGTCTTCGCACCCGACCCCGGTGGCGGCTTCGGCGGCAAGCAGAACCCCAAGCTCGAGCCGCTGATCGCCTTCCTCGCGCTGCGCACCCGGCGGGCCTGCCGGATCGTGCTGTCGCTGGAGGAGACCTTCCAGAGCATGCGCCGCGCCGGGTGCCGGATGACCGCCCGGACCGGCTTCACCCGGGACGGCGAGCTCACCTTCCACCGCGTGACGGCCGACTTCCAGATCGGCGCCTACGCCGACGTGGCCCCGCGCGTCATGGGCAAGGGCAGCTACGTCGCGGCCGGCCCGTACCGCATCCCCGGGGTGCGGATCGACGCCCGCGCCGTCATGACCAACACGACGCCGAGCACCGCCTTCCGCGGCTTCGGCAGCCCGCAGGTCTCGTGGGCGATGGAGTCCCAGCTCGACGCGGGCGCCCGGGAGCTGGGCCTGGACGGCCTGGAGATCCGCCGGCGCAACCTGGTCCTCAAGGGCGAGGCGTTCGTACGCGGCGAGTCCGCCGCCGAGGCCGACGGCGAGTGGCACCAGGCCCTGGAGAAGGCCGCCGAGCTGATCGGCTGGGGGACGCCGCTGCCGCCGGACCGCGGGCGGGGCATCGCGGTGGGCATCAAGCCCGGCGCGACGTCGGGCCTGTCGCAGAGCCTGGTCCGCCTGCTGTGCGACGGCAGCGCGATCGTCTACGCCGGCACCTCCGACATGGGGCAGGGCGCGCGGACGCTGTGGCAGCAGATCGTCGCCGACGAGCTCGGCGCCGACCTCGACCGGGTGTCGGTCGTCAGCGGCGACACCGGCACCGTCCCCTTCGACCTGCAGACCTCGGCCAGCCGGTCGACGGTCTTCATGGGCTCGGCCGTGCTCGAGGCCTGCAAGGACGTGCGGCAGCGGGTGCTGGAGCTCTACGCCGAGTCGACGGGCGTGCCCGCCGAGCAGCTGGGCGAGCGCGCCGGCGTGCTGATCACCCCGGACGGCGAGGTGAGCCTGCCGGAGGCCGCCCGCCAGGCGCTCGGGTCGCTGCGCGGCGAGTTCATCGGCCAGGGCACCCGGCGGCTGCGCGGCAAGAGCAAGCACCCGCTGGGCGGCGACGCGGCGTTCTACGAGTTCAACGCGACGGCGATCGAGGTCGAGGTCGACCGGGAGACCGGCGAGCTGCTGCTGACCCGGCACGTGACGGTCAGCGACGTCGGCACCGAGCTCAACCCGCTGCAGGTGGTCTCCCAGGACGAGGGCGCGGCGATCATGGGCCTCGGCCACAGCCAGATGGAGCAGCTGCTGCTGGACGAGCACGGCCGGATCCGCAACCTCGGGGCCCTGGACTACCGGATCCCGACGTTCAAGGACGTCCCCCTGGAGCTGGTGAGCGCGGCCGTGGAGAACCACGACGGCCCCGGCCCGTACGGCTCGAAGGGCATCAGCGAGGGCGCCCTGCTGTGCACCGCCGGCGCGCTCGGCTCCGCGGTCGCCGACGCGACCGGCGTCGTCATCCGCGACCTCCCGCTCACCCCGGAGCGGGTGTGGACCGCGCTCCACGCCAGCGAGACCCCAGTGACCCCGTCGCCCTGAGGGCGAGGACGGCGGGCCCGCGAGGGTCGCCGCCGACGGCACCACCGACCTGATCCCGTCACAAAGGAGTGGCCATGCCCCGCAAGCCCGTCGTCTGCCTCGCCGGCACCCTGGACACCAAGGGGACCGAGTACGCCTTCGTGCGCGACGAACTGCTCGCCAGCGACGTCGACGTCCTCGTCGTCGACTGCGGCGTCCTCGGCGAGCCGTACTTCACCCCCGACATCTCCTCCGCCGAGGTGGCCGCGCGCGCCGGCGTGGACCTCGCCGACTTCGCCGCGGGCGTCGAGGGCGGCGCCGGCGGCCGCAGCGCCGCGATCACGAAGATGAGCGAGGGCCTGCGCGCCGTCGTGGCCGACCTCTGCGCGGAGGGCCGGATCGACGCGGTCCTCGGCCTCGGCGGCACCGGCGGCACCGACCTGCTCGGTGGCGCGCTGCAGGGCCTCGGCATCGGCGTCCCGAAGCTCGTCGTGAGCACGATGGCGTCCAACAACACCCGGCCCTACGTCGGGCACTCGGACATGATGATGATGAACGCCGTCACCGACATCGCCGGGCTGAACCGGATCTCCAAGCAGGTCCTGAGCAACGCCGCGCACGCCGCCGCGGGCATGGCCCGTGGCTACGAGGCCACCAAGGCGCAGGCCGAGACCAGCAAGCCGCTCATCGCCATCTCGATGTTCGGCGTCACCACGCCGGGCGTCATGCGGATCCGGGAGCAGCTGGAGGACAACGGCTTCGAGGTCGTCACCTTCCACGCGGTCGGCGAGGGCGCCGGCATGGAGCACCTGATCGACACCGGCGCGATCGACGGGCTGATCGACTACACGCTGCCCGAGATCATCAACCACTGGAACAAGGGCATCTTCGACCCGGGCTGCGAGCGCATGGAGGCCGCGGTCCGCACGGGGATCCCGCTGGTGGTCGTCCCGGGCGCGGCCGAGTGCTTCAACTTCGGCGCGCGCAACACGATCCCGGCCGAGTTCGACACCGACGAGCGCAACATCATCATCCACAACCCGAACATCACCTCCCTGCTGGCGACGCCGGACGAGATGCGGCGGCTCGGCGAGTACATCGCCGACCACGTCAACCAGGCGCCCGGGCCCAAGGCGGTCGCGCTCCCGCTGAACGGCCTGGACAACTACTTCAAGGAGGGCAGCCAGTGGCACGGCGTGGACGTGTCGCCGCTGCTGGACGCCATCCGCGCCACGCTGGACCCCTCGATCGAGCTGGTCGAGATGGACAACAACATCAACGACACCGCGTTCGCGGACGCGGTGTACGGGCTGTTCACCGAGCAGTGGGAGCAGCGGAAGGGGGCCGGCATCCCGGTCGCCACCGCGACGACCGCCGGCTGAACCCACCTCCCCCTCCCGTACGGGTGCGCCGGGACGCCGCCCCGCCGGCGGCGTCCCGGCGCACCCGTCACCCGACCCCGGAGATCCGATGACCCAGCGCCTGTTCCTGCTCCGCCACGGCGAGGTCACCTCCCACCGCGGCGACGTCCCCGTCACCGAGGCGGGCCTGCAGACCGCCGTCGAGGTGGGCCGCCGGCTCGCCGGCCGCGCCGACGGCCCGATCCGGGTGATCAGCGG